>DAHVFL010000279.1 GCA_027316975.1 Chloroflexota bacterium
ACCTGGCGCATTACGGCCAGGGTCACGCAGAGGATGAGCGTGTTGATCTGACTCACGAGGTGCTGGCAAACCTGGATTTTCTGGGATTGGACGGGCTGGTTGTGATTGGAGGCGATGATACACTGAGCTATGGAGCAGTGCTAGCCACTCATGACGTGCCGGTGTGGGGCATCCCCAAAACCATGGATAACGATGTGCATGGCACAGACTACTGCATTGGTTTTCAAACAGCTATCAGCAGGGCGGCGGAGTTCATCAACCGCATCCGCTCGACCGCGGGGTCGCACAGCGAAACGGTGCTCTTTCGCATGTTCGGGCGCGATGCCGGTTTTACCGCCCTCGAAACAGCAGTAGTCACCTGGACCGACCGCTGCCTGATCCCGGAGGTTCCTTCCGATATCGATGCGCTGGCAAAACTGGTACTCGAGGATAGACAAAACCCAAACAATTATTCGACCATTGTGATGTCCGAGGGGGCGAACCTGGGCGTGCCAGTGCCAGAGACGGGCGAGCCGGATGCTTACGGCCATCGTAAAAAGGTCAACATCGCCGAGTTCCTGGCCGATCAACTTTCTACACGTCTGCCCGGCATCCGCTTTTTGCCCATTGACTTAACGTACTTCCTGCGCAGTGGCGAGCCAGAGGTGTACGACAAGCACATGGCGATCTTTTATGCCAACGTGGTTATGAACGCGGTAGAAAAGGGAAAACACGGGGTGATCGCCGCGCACCGCAACGACGCTTTCATCTTGACCGATATTCCTGGCAAAAACTGGCCTGCGCGCCGTGTAAACCCCGACGATTACCACTCCACGCGCTATCGACCGCGCTTCGAGCATATCAACGGAGAGTACCGCCCGCAGGAATAATGATGGTAGGACACACAATGTGACTGCGGCGTGGTGTCGCCTTGCCAGGGACATATGATTTTCTAGCTCACTTTGATGACAGCGACTTCGACGCTGGACCAACTCGATTGCGAAGCTGTCCCCTGTATGGCATAGTTGGCCGTCGCGCCACTTTTTACGTTCTTCACCAGACGAGTCGCAGTGCCAACAACGCGACCGGATGAATCGAGTAAAGTAATCTTCAAAGTAATATCATGCTGAGAAGTACCGACATTTTTGATCTGTCCATCTGCCTCGAAAGTGGTCCCTGAAACGATTTTGACCGTAGGCTGGCCGACAATCTTTACCAGCTTCATATACGCAACAGCGGTAGCCGCCGCATTCGCGTTGGAATTGCTCGTGGAAACACTTGAAGAAGAGGCAGGCGCGGTATGTGTTGGCGCAAGAAAGTCGCGAACCACCATCAAAAATACCAGCAAGACACCCACTACGAGCAAGATGAGCGTGAAGAAAATGACCTTTCGGACCGGGGTACGCAATACTACCATGTATTCGATTTCTCCTTGTCTATTTACCTGAGTTTTTGGAACTCTATGTAAATAAACAGGCCGAGAGTGATTGATTAGGTGAAACAAAGGGCCGGTTTCAGCACATTCCTGGAATAGTTATTGATGTGTAATGTGAAGGCCAGGAGTACCCGCGAGGATCACCCTGGCTACTTTATCTTTTCAGATTTGATGAGCCGCATGATACCCAGTAGGAGACACAACAACAGCGCCTGCGAAAAAAAGAAGACCGTTTCTCTTGAACCAAGGGTGGCGGAGGCGTTCAGCGTCACATGTACGGGGAAAAATATGAAGGAACCATTGCCGACATAGACAACATCCAGCATGAGCAAGAGGATGGGGACAAAACCAAATAGGAAGGTTGGACCGGGTGCGTTCCTCCAGCATGTTGGACGCGTCCACCAGAGAAGCGTACTGACAACCAGCGCGACAACCGAGATACTATTTTCCAGACCAGCCAACGAGCGATCAGACCTCAAGATGTACACTGGAACGAGCAGAACAATCCCTAGAATAGGGGTCAGACCAAGCAACCAGGCATCCCAGCGACTCATGGGCAGACGATCTATGGTAAGACAGATATAACAAGCAGGCAGCGCAAGAAAAGTAACGACGTTGACTCGCGCCAGCAGATAATTTGAAGGTTGAAATAGTATCGCCTGAATAATGATATTGAGCGCGATAAACAAGGTGCAGATTAAGCCAAATATGGCCCCGAAACGCATCCAGCGCGAGCGTGAGGTCAACAGCAAGGTTATCCAGCTCGCGCTCACCAGCGCAATATGTCCCAGAAATACCCATGTACCCGTAAACCAGCGAATCGCCCAGGCCTGTGTAATGAGGCTTTCCAGGCTCAACCCAAGCGCCAGCGTCACAGCAAACAAGACGATGAAACGTGGCGTCCAGATCACCGGCATTTCCGCAGGCAATTCATCCGCGTCTTGCTCATCGTCCTGCACAAGTAGGAACGCTGGCGTTTCGGTTGCATTGTTTTCTGGTTGCGCGGCCTGCCCTGTAAGAGGAAGGGTCGGATCAGTACTGGCCTGTTCTGAGTTCATGCAAAATTTCCACTCGATATTGTACTTTTCGGGTCTAGCATGTTCCACATCATACACTATCATGAAAATTTGAGCAATTGCATCAGCGCACTGGGAACCAGAGCTATTCGTATTTCGCGGGGTGAACTTTGCGCAGGTAGTGATGGATAGGCTCATCGCACATCCACATATTTGCGCTGCAACTGCTCCGGCGAGACGCCGAATCTATACAGGGTGCGCAGATACCACATAAAGAGCACGCTGCGCACAAGACCGGCTTTCATGTGGCGACGCGCCGAAGTCGTGACATAGTGGGGAAGCAGAACCAGCCTGCCGGTTGCACGCAGGCGCGTGATGATCTCCAAATCTTCCATCAACGCCATATCGGGAAAGCCACCGATGGCCTGAAAGCTTTCGGCTCGCACAAAATATGCCTGGTCGCCCGTGTAAATGCCGCGCCAGCGCGAACGCAGGTTGGTAGCCTTTGCTACCAACCGGTAAGCGAGGTGGGAACAATTAAAACACAGGCGAAACGCGCCGCCTACCACGCCGGGCACAGAGCAGGCGCGTTCGATAGCCTGGAATGCATCATCCGGCAGTGTCGAGTCAGCGTGTAGGAAGATGAAGATGCCACCTGTAGCCTCAGCCGCGCCCGCGTTCATCTGCGTCGCTCGCCCACGCGGCGAGGAAATGACCCGCCCAAAACGCCGCGCGATGGCGACCGTCGCATCTTCGCTGCCGCCATCGACAACCAGCACTTCGCAATCATACCGGGCGCATACCCGCGCTAGCTGACACAGCTGCTGTTCAAGCACCGCCTCTTCGTTCAACACGGGCATGATGATCGAGAAACGCATATGGGAATCTCCTAATTTGCGGGAACTCCCGATTCCTTGACGCGGCGCGTGGGCAAGGGCACGAACGCGCTTTCGCTGGCGTGTGGCTGCGCCGGACGCAACCTGGCGTTGAGGGCGCAGAAGGACATTACGCCGCGTGGAGAAGCATTGTGGAAGCAGCAGCGTTCAATGCGGCTCATGTCGATGTCGCTCTCATCCATGAACGGCTTGACGAAGAGGGTCAGCGTCTTGCTGCTGGTCCAGAACGAGGGGTCGGAGCCGATATGCGGCCACAGCGTTTTCATCAGTTTGAGGCTTCCGCCAATATTGGAGACGATTTGTGGCAGAATGGCTGCGCGCCCGCGTGTGAGCATGCGTAGCGTCATATTTGGGCGCGGCCCCATCACGTCCATGAACTCTTTGAGCGTAAATTTGGGAGCAATGGGCTTGTAGCCGTCTCTGGTATACTTGAGCAGCGAGAAGGTGTTGCAGAGCGGCGAACCCTCGCCCACCGGAAAGAACAAATCTTGCGAGATGCCTGTCTGATCTTCGATCAGTTCGAGAATTTCGGGCATACGCAACTTGCGCGGCGCGCGCGTTTCTCGCGTGGCCTGGTCGTTTTCGTCGCTGTTGTTGACCTCGAAACGTCCAAAGGGAGTGGCGGCCTGAAATGCGATGGCGCACACAGTATCGGGATGCTGCCAGGCAAAATGCACGACCTGCTGAATCTGGTCGCTATTCAACCCGTCATATAGCGAAACGGCCAGTGTAGAGGGAAGTTTGACGCGCTCCAGCGCCGCGATAGCCTTGACGCGCACCTCCCACAAATCCTCGCCGCGCAACTTCTGAATATCCGCCGGGCGCGTGCTGTCGAATTGCAGGTAGACCGAGGTGAAGCCCCATTTGACCAGCTTTTCGGCAAAATCGGGTTCGCGCGCCAGGCGGATGCCGTTGCTTACCATTTCAAGCTGGCCGAAGCCCTTGCGCTTGACCATCGCCGCGATGACATCCAGGTCCTTGCGCACCGATGGCTCGCCGCCAGATATCTGCAATGAAATACCCTTGCCCTCGATAGCAATTAATTGATCGAGGCGCGTTTCGATCTCTGCCAGCGTGTAATCGCGCTCCGCGGGACTGGAAAAGGCGTAGCACATGGGGCAGGTGAGGTTACAACGTTCGGTCACTTCCAGAATTGCCAATCCGGCAGGTTTGCGCAGAGGGAAAGGAGAAAGCCCTTTGGATATATCTGTATCGCCGCCATCCCCATAACGCGCTATCATGACCTTTTCAACGTCGAACGACTTACGATAGAACGCCGCGTGATTCCCCAGGTCAGTATCGACGACTCCATGTGTGGGACACGTGCGCGTGTAGAAGACTTGCTCGTTCTGTCGCACTTCATACGTTGCTGGAACAATTTCGCCACATGTCGAACAAATACTGCGTGTGTGTTTGAGGATTTCGGTCAAATCACTACTCCTTCTGCGCCTGACACCGGAGATGAGTGGAGAACGACAAGTCTGCTCCTGTTTTGTTTTACGTGTATACTCAGATTTGGATTACCCGGGGTTAGATGCTATTATACCCGACCTATCCCGAAAAGGTAATCACTGCCGGTACATCCGAATGAAAAATTCCTCGGAGAGCAGATTACTACTCTCCGAGGAATTGATCCAGCCTGCTAATCAGAAAACAACCAGGCAACTAACGGGGGTTGCGTGGATCATACGTACCCGGCTCTACAGGCGGCATTCCATCAGGAGCCGGAGCATATGGCTGCTGTTGTGGGTAAGGCTGAGCCTGCGGGGCCTGATACGGCTGCGTCATGTCCTGAGCTTGCTGCTGATACATCTGAGCCTGGGCTTGTTGTTGCATGCGAGCTTGCTCGGACTGCCTCATCCCATTTTGCGCATTATCCCGAATCTGCTGCGCGCTCACCTGCGCGGCAGCAGTGGTGACGGTACTTTCACCACGAGCCAGCCAGCGACGGGCCGCATCCTGGCCACCAAGACCGAAGGCCAGGGCAAACGCAATAGCTACGGCTAATACAACGCCTCCAAAGAGTTCATTGATGAGCGAAGGGGCGATCTGCAATTGTTCGAGAGCAATCAATGCCGCAAAGCCGATAATGGCCCAGCGCGCGATGGCTGCAAAGACAGTGGGACTGCCTATTTTCGCAGTTGCTACAGTCCCACGAACAATGTCGGCCACGAAGGTCGCAAACAACGAACCCAGGAACAGCACCAGGATGGCTACAAACACATTCGGAATGTAGGCAACCAGCGAGTTGAGGATATTACTGACGGCGGGGACGCCCAGCGCATCGGCGGCAGGAATGAGGAAGATCAACAGGATGAACCAGTACACGATCTTGCCCAGAACTCCTGCCGGGTCCATCTTAATGTTCATGCGCTGTTCAAAGCGCGTCAGGCCAATGCGATTCGCCATGCGGTCAAAGCCGACTTTGCGAAGAACGAGGGTTAAAGTCTTGCTCACCAGCGTGGCAATAATTAACCCTACGACAAGTATGACGATAAAGCCAATCACGCGCGGGATGAACGTCAGAATGAGCCTCACAGCATCATTCAGAGCGTTAACAATGGATACACCAATGTTTTCCATGAAGTTTACTCCTTCTATATTCTTCAGGTAGCACGATAGCATACCTGGTAAGGTATCATGCTAAGAATACCGAAAGAAGCAGTTACTTCACAAGTCAACAATAACTACTTTAAGTTTATTCTAATATTATTTAATGTTCACTTAATATACATAAATAACACGTCAATTACTTAAATGCTATTTCCGGCGATTGATTGCATGGCTTGCTTGCGCAACGCTTGTAAGGCCTCACTGAAGCGAACTGGATACGCCTCATGGGGGGTCAGGATGTGATACCGTTCGGGTAAAGCTTGCAGGTTCTGCTGCGCCAGTTCGCGAATCTCTGAAAGGGGCGGCAGGCTGCCAGGGATGATCTCGCCGTTGCGCATGACGGGGCGCAGCATTCGATGGTAGTTATCCGGGCGCGGTTCAGAGGCCAGTTGCAGAATATCTTCCTGCCAGTTAGGGTGACGGTAGACTTCTTTTTTTCCAGGCCAGGTCGATTTCACGCCCGCGATCTTGACTTTCGGAAATTCGCTGCCTTCCTCATCCACATGCCACACTTCTTTGTAGACCGCACCGAGCGCGCCGCCCTCGATGTCGCGTTCAGCCGATCCCGCGCCGCTGCCCAGGGC
>DAHVFL010000027.1 GCA_027316975.1 Chloroflexota bacterium
GGGCTATCCTGAGCGGCGGATTGGCAAACATCAAGGCTCGAAGAATACAGGACGTGCTGCACGAATTGACGCAGTTGCAGGCGCAACGCGGGGATACCACCGCGCTCGTCCGCGCCCTGGACCAATTGCCACGCATGCAGCCGGAAGAAGCGTGGCGTTCGCTGCGCACGCTACCCGGCGTCGGGCCAAAAACGGCCGCCTGCGTGCTCATGTTCAACCTTGACCTGCCTGTCATGCCAGTTGATACGCACGTGTGGAGAGTATCCCGCCGTCTGGGATTGATCGGAGCAAAGGTTAGCGCGGACCAGGCGCACGATACCTTCGCAAAAGTGACGCCGCCAGCATGGGTCTATCCACTCCATGTGAACCTTATCCGGCACGGGCGACATATATGCCACGCGCAACGGCCTGCATGTGATACATGCGCCTTGCGCAGTGAGTGCGCCTATGTGGGGAGCGTGTGAGCAACTCACTTTCTGGAACGCATTACCCGTTGACCAACGTGTCTATAGTAACCGGTGCAATAGAAGCATCTCATAATCAATGGCTATAGAAAGTTGAGCGACATCTATGAAGCAGCCAGCCCGCAAAGAACGCAATCTTGCTGATTATGGATATCCTACATCCGACGTAGCGACCCTTTCATCAAAAGCTCTTGAAGTAACTCAACGTCTGACTGACCTGTATGGCGAACTTCCTTTCTCCAGTAAAGACCCCATGGGCCAGTTAGTGGATATTCTTCTCTCGCACCGCACGCGCGATGAGCAGACTGCTGCCGCCTGGGAGAACCTTTTGAAACGCTTTGGCTCCTGGGAGGCAGTCCGAGATGCCCCAACCGCTGAGGTGCAGGAAACCATTGCCAACGTCAACTGGCCGGAAGTCAAAGCCCCGCGCCTGCAATCCATCATGCGCCAGATCACCGGAGAACGCGGCACCCTCAACCTCGATTTTTTGTGCAGCCTTCCAGTAGCGGAGAGTACCGCCTGGCTGAACCGCTTTGAAGGCGTCGGACCAAAAACCACCGCCTGCGTGCTCCTCTTCAGTTGCCAGCAGCCCCTGCTTCCCGTCGATGTACATGTCCACCGCGTCTCAGGACGCCTTGGCCTCATTGGCAAGAAAGTTACAGCCGATGCCGCTCATACCCTGTTGCAGGCGCTCCTCCCGCAAGATTCCCGCTCCATTTACAATTTTCACAAAGCCCTTTTACGGCACGGCCAGCGCATCTGCGTATTTGAGCGACCGCGCTGTAACAAATGCGTGCTTACCGACCTGTGCGACTACTACAAAACCGTGGTGAAACCACAATCTCCATAGGAAAAATACGTTCTGATACCCGGTTGACACAGGCCATTTCGTGCCCATATTTCCCCCTGAAGCCAGCGTGTGCTAGAATGCTAGAGGGACAAACCCGACCAACAGAACACCATGTAGGATAAACACCATGTATAGAGAAGAAAGCATTCAGCGCTACCTTGACGACCTGGCTTCGGCGCGGCCCATTCCTGGCGGCGGCTCGGCCTCGGCCTTGAGCGGCGCGATGAGCGCGGCGCTGGCAAGCATGGTCTGCCGCCTGACGCTGGGCAAGGCTGGCTATGAGGACGTTCAATCCGAAATTGAACATATTTTGGAGCAGACTGAACAACTGCGCGCGCGCTTTGCCGGACTGCTCCAGGAGGATATCGCCGCGTATGGACGACTTGTAGCAGCATACAGAATACCACGCGCCACCGGTGAAGAGCGTATCGAGCGCGCCGCCACCATCCAGAAACAACTCCTGGAAGCCGCCACAGTTCCTTTGGAGGTGGTAGAATGCGCTGCAAAATTGATGCACCTCTGCCAGAGGATTGCGGAAATTGGCAATACCAATGTCTTGAGTGATATTGTGGCGGCGACAGCGCTGGCGTATGCTTCGGCAGGAGGAGCGACCTCCATGGTACGCATTAACCTGCGCTCACTAAAAAATGCGCAGCTGGCTGGCGAATTGGAAGAGCGGCTGACAACCGCTTTGCAAACAGTAGAACAATGCCGGTTGGAAGTAGCCGCTATCGTAGGGAGGCGAGCGTGACCGCGCGTATACTGGATGGGCGCGCCCTGGGAGTTCAGATTAAAGAGGAACTACATGCCGATATCGAGCGGTTTGCGCGCGAACAGGGCAAAACGCCTGGACTGGTCATCGTTCGCGTAGGTAACGATACCGCGTCAGGTGTCTATAGCAAGTCCATCCTGCGCGTCGCCGGCGAAGTCGGTCTCGTAGCCAGCATGACGCAGCTTGCCGCCCGAACCACGCCCGATGAGCTACGCTCAGCTTTGATACAACTGAACAACGATGTAACCGCGCAGGGTATCATTGTGCAGATGCCCTTACCGCCGCACCTCTCGCAAAAAATGGTCATTGATACCATCAACTCGAACAAAGATATCGATGGCATCAGTCCGCGCAGCGCGGGCAATCTTTTCCTGGGTCTGCCCAGTTTTCTACCCGCGACGGCTGCGGCCGTCATCGAAATACTTGAGCGCGCCCGCGTGCCGCTCGATGGAAAAAGAGTCGTCGTCATTTCGCGCAGCAACGTGGTAGGCAAACCGCTCGCTATGATGTTGTTACAAAAGAATGCCACCGTCACCGTATGCCATTCTCGTACCGCCAACCTGCCATTCTATACCCGCCAGGCCGATGTGCTGGTAGCCGCCGCCGGACATGCAATGATGGTCACGGCAGACATGGTGCGACCGGGCGCAACCGTCATAGACGTAGGCATCAATTCGGCGCCGGATGGCGGTATCGTAGGCGACATCGATTTTGAGGCAGTCAAAGAGGTAGCAGGCGCGCTCACGCCCACGCCCGGCGGCGTCGGCCCGCTTACCAACATCCTGTTACTCAAACAATGTATGCAGGCCGCGTGGCGCGAAGCGCAAGGCCATACCACATATCGCGCCACCATCTATTTCTTATAGCCATTTATAGTGACTTTGAACAGGCTTTGATCATTCTGTCATCCTGAGCGCAGCGAAGGATCTCGGTGACTCATAGACAGACCCTTCGTTGCGCTCAGGGCGACAAATTATCGACAACCGCCCTGTAATATTGTACGGGCGACCCGCGCGGTCGCCCTGGAAACGGATAATCTAGCAAAAATCTTTAAGTTGCAAGCGAATTGGCTAAGCAGCGAAATTCAGGTTGCCCGGTTGAGCTTCGTTTGCTCCAGATATATTGGTTGTAGGAACATCCAGGCTTACTTCATCAAACTGGACATTACTTAGCCAGACTTGTCCCGACCCTGAAAGCAAAATGCCGAAGGCAATATTGATGCTCTCCGGGGGTATATCAAGGACTATGGTGTGCTTCTGCCAATTGGTTGTGCCCTGAATCGGTCTGTTTTGCATATTATCGAAGCCAAGGGTTCTTTCGCCTGTTCCATCTATGCGCATCCACAACCCGGCCCAGTTCTCAACATCTACAGATTTCACAATAGCAGAAAAACTCATACGTTTGCTCCGGTAGTTGTCAGCTTTGAACATTTGCATCATCGTGCCAAATCCCTCGGCGTCTGGTCTTCTGGCTCTCAAGTACCCACTATTTTCGTTCTGAAAGGTTTCCTGAGTGTCAACGCCAGGTTCATAATCCGCAGGATGGCTTCCTGCAATAGACCATGAAGCCATCCCTGTTTGCGATTTGCGGACAGAAGCTTCTTCAACGAGGTTGTCAAAAGAGGGAACGCGAGGTCCATCCCACGACTCCATTTGGATAGCTTGTCTTTCCAGCTTTATCCAGCGTTCGCGCATTGCCGAACTTTTCTCTATTTCTTGCATAAGCGCTGTTGAAAGCAGGCTTGCTGCGTAACTCGCTGGTGCGCTGCCATCTAGACCAGCGCAAAATTCCAACATTTTACGTATTCGAGGACTGAGTGTAACATAGATACGTGCTGGTGTATTCAATGGTTTCTTCCTTCAAGCCAATACAAAAACGTTGTTTAGATGCTATTCAGCACTATTATAGCATCTAAATAGCGACTTTTTCAAGGTCTTTACTTACTCGGCTTCAACTCGTTGTATGACACACAATTTCGTCATAGTCACAATAGAGGCGAGACCTTGCGGTTGCCTTTCAGTCTCCATCAATTCGAGGCTCTGAACTTTGAACTACACACCTTGCAATATCCCACATCATCGTGTACACTATCTACATAGCACGCTTGCTTACAACCCCGTAAGAAGCCTGGACTTCGTAGCCTCCATTTCGATCATCGCTGAAACATTCGCAACAAAACCCTCCATTACACCCGCAACACCTGAAACTTCTGAAACAGTGGACACACCCGCAACAACAGAAAGGCCCCATTCCACATGGTTCGTACCCTCGATAGCGCATTGACGACCGCCCTTACCAACGTCACCCGCGTACCCGCCTTCAAATTAACCATTGAGGATCATGTAATCCACTACGCGCAGTACCAGACCCCCGGCGCAACTGATGCCTGGAATGATGCCTGTATCGCTGCCGACAACAGCATCATCCGCGTGCAGGTTCCGCGCGGCGGCTCCGGCTACGCCAGCGCGTTTCAGGCGCAGCGCATCACTGACCCGTCGCAGGCTTCACAATGGACCACCTGGGGGAATTTGCCGGGTTCGAGCGGATTGATGTTTCAGGATGGTGGATGCGCGGTTTCTAACTCTGGCGGAGTGCTCACCGCTTTTGCGCAGCGCGGCACCGGCGGCAATAACTTGTGGGCCTGGACATCGTCCACTAATGGTGTGACCTGGTCTGGTCCCGTCAGCGTCCTGGCCCCGCCCGGAGGCGCGTTGATTAAAGGCATCGGCAGCGCCGGTAATAACGATGTCTTCTTTCTCTATGATGTTCTCGGCGGCGAAGCCATGGGGTGTTCATTTTACAGTGGCGGTGTGTGGAGCGCGCTCACAACCTGGACGCTTCCCAGCATTCCCTACGGCGCGGGCGTAGCTGCTGTCTGGGCTAATAGCGTCTACACAGTCGTGTACTCGGATAGTTATAGCCTCTTCTCCTGCGCCTACAATCCCTCCTCAAATATGTGGAGCAGCAACCCCGTCATCGCGCCTGCCACCAGCGCCGCCATTGGTCGTCTCGCCCCCCGTCTCTCGCTGGCCGACAACCTCTATACCCTCTCCTGTATCGAGATTGACACTGGCGTCCTGACAGGCGCGGTCTACAGCTATCCGCGTTTGAGGCAATCTGCCGATCTGCTTCACTGGTCTAACGGCCTCATCGTGCATGACATCACCTGTAACTACGGCGCAACCGTTTTCAAATTGTCCGCGCCCAACACTGGAAGTTCCGGGCCGCGCTATTATGTCGCATCTCTGCCCCTTGTATTAAGCGCGCCCGCCTTCCAGGCATCCAACGCCACGCAGTACCTTGATGTTTCCGCGTCCGTCCTCTCCTATCAACGCCACGAGCAGGTAGGCAAACCCTCTCGCCTCGAGGTCATCGTGGATAATGCGCGCGGCGTCTACAACGCCCTCTTGACTGCGGGCAGCGCCTATCAACCCATTGGCTTGAACGCCTCGCTGGTCTTGAGCGAAGGGTACAAGACCGGCTCGCCCCCAACAACTATCGATACGGTACAGGTAGGCATTTATCACCTTGAGCAGATTCACGTCGTGCGCTCGCCACAGGATAACCACCTCCTGCTGGTCGGACTTGATCTCTCGCGCAACCTCGATCTGCAATCGCGCTTTCAAATGACCTACTCCAATTCCACACTTGCGTACCTGATAACAGAAGTGGCGACCAGGAGCGGGCTTTTTTCACCCGTATTGCCCGCCACCTCGCAGATGTCGCAAATCATCCCTGCCTACGTGCTGCGCGCCGGTCAAACCTATCGCCAGGCGCTCGACGAACTATGTGCCGCTTACGGCCTCGTCTACTTCTTCGATCAGAGCGAAACGCTCCAGGTGCGTGAATTGTCAGGCAGCGATCCTTCGGTCTGGACATACCGGCCAGAAATCGAACTCGTGAGCTTTGGCAACATCGACCCGCGGGCCAATCATATCATCGTGAGCGGCAAACCGCCTGTCGGGGGGCTTGTTGGAGCATTGACCACCGCCGAGGCATACGACGACGTCAACGTCCACCTCGTGGGCCTGGAGCGCCTGCTGCACCATACGGATCTCAAACTGACCAGCGTCTCGCAATGCGCTCAGAAGGCTGCCTTTCTGCTCGCGCAGGAGGCGCGTTCCCAGGTAGCCCATAGCGTGAGCATCCCGCTTAATCCCGCCTTGCAGTTGCTCGATGTCGTCACACTGGTCGATAGCGCGGCTCCAACTGGAAGCGGTCAAAGCAGCATATGCAGAATCGCGCGCGTGTTAGCGCATTTTGACGCGCAACACGGCCTCTATGATCTACAACTGGAACTCGAAGGTCTGTAGCCGGGTCAGGCTTTTCCTGCCCGGCGGCGGCGAGCAGCAGCAGCATTACGGCGACGTTCTCGCCGCCGCTCAATAGTGATGGTGCGCTGTTGCTCGCTCAGCATCTCACCATCCTCAACCTGCTCCATGCGTGCCGCGCCATTTCCATTACTTTTCGCTGTTGGAACGCTCGTAGTTCTGCCCTGCGCTCGTAGCATTCGCGTATTGAGAATGCCCTGGCGAATAACCAGGCCGGCCAGCACAGCCGCCGCCAGTAACATGAATAAATACACCGGAAGGAGAATACCTCGAATGCTTGCCGGAATCGCGGGGTTTTTATACTCGATGCTGAGCATAAAAACCAGGGCCAGCAGCAAATATTCGGTGCCGGTCAGCATATTGATTTGTTTATGCCACTTGATGCTCACTCCATGTGCCCTGGCATCGCGCACACGTTTGAAGCCGGTTAACAGGTTATAACCTGCGAGGGCCAGAAAGACTGCGCTGAAAAGCGCGAGAAACTGCGGGTTATTCATAAAACAGTGATCCTCCCAGGTTAAACGACCATCGCGCTATTCGATTGTAGTGCGCCGGATATTATCCAATTTGAACCATCTCTAGATACCTGGTACTATTGGCAAAAACTTGTACGCGATACGCATCTCCCGCTTTTACGCCGTTACAGCTCAAAGTTACCACCGTGGTGTCTCCATTCATGCCGTATGGTTGCAAAAAGCCGTTTTCGGTCACTATACCCTTGTCATTCACAAACTTGATGTTGTTTTGAAGGTCAGGGTTTGCGCTCCAGGTAATGACCGTCGATCCCAGATTTATGAACGTCAGCTTTGCCGTTGCGCCTGACGCGCACGTTCCATCCCTATTCGCTGTCACAACGAGTGGGTTTGGACTGAAAACCATCTCCGGCGTGGCATCTATTATCGTCAATTGTACGGGCAATGTCAACTGTGTAGTGCCATTGATCGTAAACACGATTTGTCCGCTATACGGCGACTTTCCTTTGGGTGTTACAGCCAGACCCGTGGGGTTGACGCTGATGCCCATCGTATGCGGTTGCGAAATGTCCAGTTGCCCGGCGTAATCGCTGTCCAGGATTGTAAGCCAGTTGAGGTTCTGAGTAGCGCTGGCAGAGGCTGACCATTGCACCGGTGTACCGGTGATGTTTGTGAAGGTAATGCGCTGCGCCGGAGGCGAAGGCTGGCCGATTTGAGCCGTAAATGAAAGATGATTAATGGGTTGCCCGTTCAGCGTAAAGGCCAGATTGGTGTTGTTAGTAATAGAGACGGGAGAGCTTACGGGGTTTACCTGGATGTCAATATAAGCGCTCAATCTGGTTCGTGTGTCCGTGGCTGCAATGACGTGAGCGCCAGTTGTCCAAAGTTTGCTTACCAGGATGGTGATATCAAAGGTTCCCTGGCTATCTGATCGGGTACTCAGAACGCTGCCATTTGAAGCTAGCACCGGCGTTGTGCTATCTAGCAAAAAACGAATGGGGTCGTTAGCCCCAAATTGATCTCCGTGCGCCCGCAGGCTTTGACCGCGGGTAAATGTTTGTGACGATGCTCCCACAACAACGAATGACGGCTGTTGCGAACCGGCAGGCTGGGTGAGGCTCACAGCCCCTGAGGTGTTGGGAAGATAGCTATAAACGATGTATGCTGCCAGTCCACCGATCAGGCAGATCATCAGGAACAGCGTTACCCAGAACCCAAAGTTTCTATCGCTTGTATCCTGGTTTTGTTTCGATCGTATAGCCCGCAGGCGAAGAAAACTGTCTTTCCTATTGGCCAGTGGCGCGGGAACCGCGGCCTGTCCCTTCGATACATCCTCGGCTGGCCCGGCTTCGACATTCTGTAGATCGCGCCAGCTATTGCGCCAGTGTTGAGCGGCCTTGCTGGTATAGGCGAAACTTTCTGGACTGAATAGCGGCAATTCCTGCCGGTTGGCTGTGCTGTTTGCGCTATTACCGTTGCCGTTCTCATTTTGCAGTTGTATGTAATTGGTCGGCATTTCATGTAATGATGGCCGGGGTGTCCGGGATGCTTGGGGCTGTGGCGTACCAGGAGCGAACCTCGTCTGCTGCCCTGCGCTGTTAATGTTGATTGCAGGCTGATCCTGCTGTCGCGGAGGTACCGGCCCTGATTGAAAGCCTTCTGCCTGGCGTTGATTGTCCTGGACGCGCGAACCGGGGGGAGGAGTATTCACCGGACTGGCGAACCTGGCGTTATCCGCTTGTGGCCTCTTCTCTCCAGTTACGGGCGGTGTGTTTGGAAGCGCCGGTAGCGGCGACATTGGGTTCGGCGGTGTTTGTCCACGCGGAATCGGCGTATTCTGACGTAGCGATGCAGAGGTCACAATTGGACGAATAATCCCTGGAACGCGGCTCGCTCCCGCATTTGGTGGTGGCAATGGTACAGTTTTGTCCCGCTCTTGCGGCGAAAGCGCGGGTGGCGGGGGCAGTGGCACAGTTTTGTCGGGATCAGTAGACGCGGGTGCGGGAGACGAGAGCGCCGGCTTGTCCGGCGCCGGCTCATCAGCAGTAGGAGTTGTTGTGGGCGAGTCAGGTAGTGGAGATGGTGCGACATCATCTCCTTCTTTTGATTGAGCAGTCGTTTGGGGCGTGTCATCCGGTGGAGCGGGCTTTTGTTTCTCGCCCGCTGGTTCCACTTTCACCGAGGTAAACTCAATGGTTGTTTTCGGTATTACAGGAGGTTTATACGGATGCGACAGCCGGGGAGCGTTCTGTTTCAATTCTGTCGCTGCCTTTGGTTCGGATGTATCGCTGCCCGCGCTTTCCCCCACCTTGTCCAGTGTGCCAGATGTAACCGGCATGGCAACTTGCGATGCTTCGGATGCAAGCAAATCTGTCGTCGTCTTGCCCCCTCTCGACGGGCGCATACGCCTGATTTCAGGATTGATCGTGCGCTTCAGCCCGGTTGGCTCCACAGGAGCTACCGGCGTTTCAGGAGCTGCCGGTGCTGCGGGTACTGGCGTGCCACAAATATTACAGAAGCGAGCGCCTGTTATGAGTTCATTATTACATGTGGAGCAATGATTCATTTCTTATTCTCACGCACACGATGTTTCATCCTGGTCGAGTCTTTTCCAGAAAATAACCAGACTGATTCGTTTAGCTGTATTATATTCTATAATCGCACGGCATATAGCCCCAGGCAACTACCTATTACCTTTATCTATAGAACGCGCGAATGCTCCAATCGCTATCATCGATAGTAATTTGTGCTATGGCGTCCTCTTACGACGGGTAGAGAAGATCACCGTCCCGGTAATCACACTGACAAGCGGTGCGGTAATGAGATTGAGCGTAAAGGTGAGGGGATTGAGCAATTGTAGCGTGCGCAGCAGTACCGCAACATTGGGCAGTTGCAGCAATCCATGCAGACCAAAGGCGATCCACAGGTTGGCAGGCAGCACAAGCGCCAGACCCAGCAGCGCTTCCATAAGCAGCGCATTGCGCCTCGCTAGCTTCAACGCCGCCTGGCCCGCGGGATTTTCCAGCCTGAAGAGGGCCAGCAGCGTGCAGGACAGTCCGGCAGCATTCAGCAAAAATGGCTCGATGGTCTGCATGTCAAACGCGGCAGGGTTGCCCGGTAAAAATGGGATGCGCCAGGCCAGGATCAGGTTGAGCGATTGCAAATTGAAGGAAAGCGGTACCTGCCAGGGTAGCAATCCGCTGAGCAGGCGTAACGTCGGAAATGGCCCCGGATCGTACCGGTTGAAGGCGAGCGCAACATCAAACGCGGCGGCAAAAACATAGCCCGCCAGGAAAGGAGCTAGACCCAGCAGCACAATGGAAATAATGTAACTCATTCTCGAACGCGCTGGTTGAACCTCGTCAGGCGCAGTCTCCATGCCATCTAAATGATCGGGTTCCTCGCTCTCTACTCGCTCGTCTTCACTTGTGGAGAGTCCGGGAAGATCTGCTTCCTGCCCAGGCACGCTTTCTTCTTCATGCCCTGTGCCTGCTCTAGTAGCGAGTTCGACATTCCTTCTCGCCCTTGCAGGTAGTGGACGTAGTGGCGCGAAAATCAGGTGTCCCAGCGCCGCACCGATCATACTGAACAGCGTAGCGAAGATTGCCACTAACCCCCAGGTACTGAAAAAACCAGCTTGAGAGGCCTGGTCAATGCTCAAACCCCGTGTGACGCCCGGGAAAGAAAGCGCGCTGACGAATTGAAATAATGCCAGCAGCAACCCGCTCAAGGCCGCCTCAAGTATACCCGCCCCCTTGAATGTGCGCAGTTTGCGCAAGCCCGTAATCAGTAAGCCGCAGCCCGTCGCGCTCAATACGGCAGCGGGTACAAGCGACGTAAATGGCTGCGCGCTGAGATGCGCCAGCACGGCGAAGACGGCCCCGATAATCACAATCACGCCCACTGCCGGCCAATCAAAACGCCCTACCGGTTGACTAGCCAGAATGGTTGAGCTGTTTGGGTCTACGGCACCGGCAGTCAGTTTAGAAACCGTCAAAACTGGCTCGACAGCTCTGGTGTCTGGCGTTTCTTCCCGTGTAGTTGTTGCTCCATCAGGTGAGTCTTGCTGCATGAATCCGCGCTCCTTAAAAATACCATCTGGCATATCTTACAGGGAATGCCTGAGAATGACAAGGGGGTATTTCCACCTTCTCGTCATGGTATACTTTCATAATACTGAAAAATACCGTATTCACCCTGTGCAACATACACGTTTTGCTCTTGACTCTCACCAAAATCCTGTTAAAATCTCTAGTAACCATGTGAAATTATTGAGATTTATGAGGTTTTTGAGTGCATATTGTTCTGCTCGCTGTCGATCACACCACCGCGCCTATCGCGTTTCGTGAACGACTCTCGTTTACCTCACGCCAGGTGCCGCAGTTTCTCCAGTCCGTTAGCAAGGTTGCTCAGGAGTGCGTGTTGATCTCTACCTGTAACCGCGTGGAATTATACGCCGTCTCTTCCGAACCAACCCTACTGGCGACGCACCTCATGTGCGAGCTGGCTGCAGCTCAGTCTATCCCGCCCGCGGAACTTGAGCGTCATAGCTACACGCTTGTAGATGAACAAGTTGTAGCGCATCTGCTCGGCGTCGCCGCTGGCCTCTATTCGCTGGTGCCAGGCGAACCACAAATCCAGGGGCAGGTTGTCGATGCTCTACAAATCGCGCAGGGAGCCGGTTACGCGGGACCCATATGCGCGGCCCTGTTTCGCTCCGCCATTGTCGCCGGGAAGCGCGCTCGCAGCGAGACCGCCATCAGTCGCAATGCAGCTTCTGTCAGTCACGTGGCTGTGCAACTGGCGCGTCAACTCTTCCCCACCCTGAACGAAGCGAGTGTGCTGCTCATCGGCTCCGGCAAAATGAGCGAACTGGCCGCCCAGAATTTGCGCGAGCATGGGGCGCAGCGGCTCGTCATTATCAATCGCACACCAACGCACGCCCTGGACCTGGCACAGCGACTGGGCGCGACGCATCGCACTTTTTCCGATCTGAGCCAATCTTTGCTCGAAGCCGATGTCGTCATCAGTTCCACTACCGCCCCGCGCGCCATCATCACCGTCGATATGCTCGCGGCCGCCATGCAGCAGCGCGCTGGTCGCTCGCTCTTGCTCATCGATATCGCCTTGCCTAGAGACATCGAAGCTGAAGCAGCGTATATTCCCGGCATCCATCTTTACAACCTGGACGATCTGCAAGCCAGCGTCAATGCCGGGATTCGCCTGCGTCTGCAGGAAGTCGAGCAAGTGCAGGCCATCATTGCTGAAGAAAGCCTGGCTTTTCAACGCTGGCTGCGCTCGCTGAGCGTGACCGGCACCATTAGCGATCTGCGCCAGCGCGTCGATCTCTTGCGAGAACAGGAGTTAGCGCGCGCCATGCAGCGTTTGCCCGGCACACTCACCGAGCGAGAAGCCGACGCCGTGCGCGAGCTGACCACGCGCCTCGTCAACAAACTGCTGCATACCCCCACGTTACGTCTCAAAGACGCGGCGGCTGAAGGGCAGGGACACGTATATGCCGAAGCTTTACGCTATTTATTTGATCTGGAAGTGCATGTAGATGAACCACAAAATGAGTATACGGATAGGAACGAGGGCCAGCAAGCTGGCTATGCTACAAACTCAGTCGATCATCGCTCGTCTGCATCAACAGTGGCCAGCACTGGATATGCAGATCGAACAGATTCACACGCTGGGTGATCGCAACACAACCATGCCATTATCCGCTATTGGTGGTGATGGCGTGTTCGTCATGGAAATCGAACGCGCCCTGCTCGAAGGCCGCATCGACCTGGCTGTACACAGCCTGAAAGATGTGCCCACCGCGCAACCCGCCGGTCTGCGCACCTGCGTCATTGGCGGGCGCGAAGATGCTCGCGATGTGCTGGTATGGAGCGAGCAATACGCCTCAATGCGAGAATGGGACTTCACGGGGAACCAGGACAGCGTGGCCGAGAGGGATAATCAGGGCGGGGGCAAGAAGATGAACCAGGGCGAGGGCAAGCCCCGCCCCTACACTACTACGGACGAAGGCTTGAATGACGGACAGTGTACGGGCGGGGCTTGCCCCCGCCCTGGTAACGTACCAAATTTGCGTATCGGCACCTGTAGTTTGCGGCGCACTGCCCAGTTGCGTGCATGGCTCCCGGACGTAGAAATCCTGCCATTGCGCGGCAACGTCGATACCCGTTTGCGCAAATTAGATGATGGTGAGTATGATGCTATCGTGCTGGCTGCGGCTGGTCTGCATCGCCTGGGGGCGCGTGAACGAGTAGCGCAGCGCCTGACCTATCTCCCGTTTGATGTTATGTTGCCCGCGCCCGGCCAGGGCGCGCTGGCGCTGGAAATGCGCGACGAGGAACCTGTGCGCGAACTGGTTGCTCCCTTGCGCGATAGCGCCATAGCGGCTACCACCAGCGCCGAACGCATGTTTATGCGCCGCCTGGGTGCCGGGTGTTACCTGCCCATCGCAGCCTACGGCGAAATAGAGTATGATACGCTCACGTTGCAAGGGCTGGTTATCAGCCTGGATGGTAAAGAACAGGTGCGCGTGCGCTCCAGCATCCCCTGGACAGCGCAAACAAACGTTGAATACGCCGGACAACTGGGCGCGCACCTGGCGGAACAGGCTCTGGCTCAAGGGGCGGCGAAAATTATTGAAACGGTAAATGAAAGGCGGGTGCGCGAACATGCCTCACTCGACTAACACGGCCCGGCCCTTGCTGGGAAGACGCATCCTGGTGACACGCACACGCGAGCAAGCCTCCTCTTTCAGCGAACGCTTGCGCAAGTTGGGAGCTATCCCTTTCGAGTTTCCCATCATTCGCATCGCTCCGCCGCTTGACTGGCAACCACTTGACGATGCCCTGCGCCATCTGTGCAACGCTACATTCGCTTACTATGACTGGCTGATCTTCACCAGCGTCAACGGTGTGGAGAGCGTATTTGGGCGTTTGAACGAGTTTGGCCTGGCTCTCCCCATTGCTGGTGTCACGCGCGTGGCGGCCATTGGTCCTGCTACGGCTGCCGCGCTCGCTCGCTACGGTGTGCAAACCGATCTTGTGCCGGGAGAGTATATCGCCGAAGGCGTGGCTGCCGCCCTCATTGAAGACGCTAAGAGCCGGGGCGCGTCGCTGGCTGGCAAACGGATATTGCTGCCGCGCGCGGCTATGGCGCGTGATGTGCTTGTCACCGAACTGAAAGCGGCTGGCGCAATCGTGCAAGAGGTGGTAGCGTATCGCACGCTGCACGTGAGCAACGATGATGCCCAGGGTCTCGAGGTGGCGCGTATGCTGCAAGCTGGCGAACTGCATGTACTCACTTTTACCAGTTCATCGACTGTGCGCAACTTTATGCGGTGGCTGATGAGCAGCGCTCCCCAGGTAGCCGAAAAGCTCAAAAACAATGCAGCCGGTGAAACATTACCCACCATTGCCTGCATTGGCCCGATTACCGCGCAAACTGCGCGCGATCTGGGTCTGCACCCGCACATCGAAGCGACCACCTTTACTATTGATGGCCTGATCGAGTCTATAGTTTCACACGAGGGGAGAGTATGACCGAACATACAACCATAACCGCGCCAGCGCTGGCAACCGCGCCCGCTAAACCGAAACAGCCGCGCCAGTTAGTGCGCTTCACCTTTTACAAGCTTGATCCACACTGGCAATTGTTGCCCATCGAGCAGCGCCAGCAGGGCAAGCAAGAGGTGCTTGCGTTATATGAAGAGCATGGACAACAGTCCTTGCTGCGCAGCTTTAGCCTGTACGGAGTGCGCTCCGACTGCGACTTCATGTTGTGGCAGGCAACCTACGATATCAACGACCTGCAAGGATTGAGCAGCAAGCTCCGCCGCAGCAGCATGGGGCCATACCTGCGCGAGACGCACTCCATGCTTTCCATGACCAAGCGTTCTGTTTACGTGGGCAAGCACTCACGCGGCCATGATCCACGCCTGGTGATAACGCCCGACGATAAGAAATACCTGTTCGTCTATCCTTTTGTCAAGACGCGCGCCTGGTATGCCCTGCCGCTCGAAGATCGCAAGCGCATGATGAATGAGCATATCAAAGTGGGCATAACCTACCCCTCGGTGACGCTTAACACCACCTACTCCTTCGGGTTGGATGACCAGGAGTTCGTAGTGGCCTTCGAGACCGATAACATCAGTGATTTTCTCGACCTCGTGCAGGAATTGCGCGAAACCGAGGCCAGCCGCTACACATTGCGCGATACACCCATGTATACCTGCGTTGCCCGGCCTTTAGACGCCATATTTGAAGCTATCGGAGCGTGAGGTCAGAACATATGCAAGACGCTTTTCATATAGCCGATAATCTGACATTGACTCACTCGCATACGCTTTTTGTACAGGCGCAGCATCTGATGCCGGGTGGCGTTAATAGCCCGGTGCGAGCCTTTCGCGGCGTGGGCGGCGAGCCAATCTTCATCGATCGGGCCAGTGGCGCTTATCTCTATGATGTAGATGGCAATCGCTACCTCGATTACGTGCAATCGTGGGGGCCGATGCTGCTGGGACACGCCCACGCGGCAGTTGTGCAGGCGGTGATAGAGGCCAGCCAGCGCGGCTTTAGCTTTGGCGCGCCCACCGAAGCCGAAAGCGTGCTGGCGCAATTGGTCATGGATTGCGTCCCCTCGATCGAGTTAGTGCGCTTCGTCAATTCGGGTACCGAGGCTACAATGAGCGCGCTGCGCCTGGCGCGCGCCTTCACCGGACGCGACAAGATCATCAAATTCGCCGGGTGCTATCATGGACACGCTGATATGCTGCTGGTGCAGGCCGGTTCTGGTGTGGCAACCATGGGTCTGCCCGATAGCCCCGGTGTGCCACAGTCCAGCGCTATCCATACGCTCGTGGCTGCCTATAATGATAGCGCGGCAGTGGAGCAACTTTTTCAAAGCTACCCTGACGAAATCGCCGCCATTATTGTGGAACCAGCCGCCGCCAATATGGGCCTGGTGCCACCCCTGCCCGGATTTCTTGAGACATTGCGCAGCGCGTGCGACCGCTATGGCGCAGTGTTGATTTTCGATGAGGTCATGACAGGCTTTCGTGTCGCGCTGGGTGGGATGCAGGAGCGCGCCGGCATTAAGCCCGACTTAACGACGCTGGGCAAAATTATCGGCGGCGGCCTGCCCGTTGGCGCGTATGGTGGGCGGCGCGATATTATGCAAATGGTCGCTCCACTGGGGCCGATGTACCAGGCAGGCACGCTTTCTGGCAATCCGCTGGCGATGGCCGCCGGCATCGCCACCCTGCGAGAAATTCGCCAACCTGGCCAGTATGAAGAACTCGAACGCAAAGGCCAGCTACTTGGTGAAGGTATTGAACAGGCTCTGCGTGAAAGCGGCGCGCAAGCGCAATTCGTGCGCGTAGGCGGCATCTTCTGCCTGTTCTTTACATCCGAGCCGGTATTCGACTATGCCAGCGCGAAAACGTCCGATACTGCGCGTTTTGCCCGCTTCTTCTGGAATATGCTCCGGCAGGGCATCTACCTGCCACCCTCGCAGTTTGAAGGGTGTTTCATCTCGCTCGCCCTGGATGATGCCATGATTGAAGAGACGGTAGAAGCGATGCGTGTAGCTCTGCGCGAAAGCGCATAATTGCCAGGAAGGAGTAATGCATCATGAGTTCATTTCCGACAATACGTATGCGACGCACACGTCAAAATGAGCGGCTGCGCGGCCTGGTGCGTGAAACGCATCTGAATGTCGAGCAGCTCATTTATCCATTGTTCATCGCGGAAGACCTGGCCGAACCGCGCCCAATCAACGCCATGCCGGGCATCATGCAGCGGCCTCTGGAGTATCTTGGCCGCGAAATGGAGCGCATTGCCAGCCTGGGCATCCCGGCGGTACTGCTCTTTGGCATCCCTGCCGAAAAAGACGAAGGTGGTTCGCAGGCGTATGCTGAGCAAGGCATTATCCAGCAAGCCATTCGTCGTATCAAGGCCGAGACGCCTGACGTGCTGGTCATAACCGACGTGTGCCTGTGTGAGTACACCAGTCACGGCCACTGCGGTGTGATCCACAATGGCACAGTACAGAACGACGAGTCGCTGAAATTGCTGGCAGATATGGCCCTCTCGCATGTCGAAGCCGGCGCAGACCTGGTCGCGCCTTCGGATATGATGGATGGCCGCGTGGCAGCTATTCGCCGCACGCTCGATGAACACAACTTCAGCGCGATACCCATCATGGCCTATTCCGCCAAGTACGCCTCCGGCTTCTATGGCCCATTCCGCGAAGCAGCCGGTTCCGCCCCGCAATTCGGCGACCGCCGCTCCTATCAGATGGACCCCGCCAATGTTCGCGAAGCCCTGCGTGAAGTAGACCTGGACATCGCCGAGGGAGCCGATATCGTAATGGTCAAACCCGCCCTCGCCTACCTGGATGTGATCCGCCAGGTGCGCGATCACTGCGACCTGCCCCTGGCCGCCTACAACGTCAGCGGCGAATACTCCATGATTAAAGCCGCCGCCCAGAACGGCTGGATCGACGAACAGCGCATCACCATGGAAGTGCTGACAGGCATCCGCCGCGCCGGAGCTGATATGATTATCAGCTATTTCGCGCCCGATGTGGCCGCATGGCTACGAGAGTGATAAAGTGCTTTGAGTGGCTTCTGATGCTGCTTCGAGAGAGTAAGCTATTCCAGTATTGTACAGCTTACTCCCTCTCATTTTGCGTTCGGCGCGATATTATTTTAACTTCTATGAATGGGGGGCTTCTGGCAGGCGTGCGAGGATTTGAGTAAGTAGGGTTTTGTGCTCGTTAAGAAGTATTGTGTGTTGGGTAAGTTGTGTTTCTATAGCATTTAAGTGCTTATCCGTTTTATCGTCGTTTCGTTGTAAAAGCTCCAGATGTGCGTTAGCTCCTTCAAAGTGGACACTGAGAGTATTCTGTATGCTTTCTTGCATATCTTCCAGATTGTGGTTCATTGCGCTAATATCAAACGATTGACGTTGTATAAGCCCTAGTGTCATGGTAAGGTGTTCGTTCGTTTGCCTAATGTGTTTGGCTGTTTCTTTAATATGTTCTGCGGTTGTTTGCTCTAACGCTGCAAGTCTCTCTTCTTGTGTTGGCATTGGTTGTCTGCCTTTCGTTCTCTAAACAGTTGGTTCTAGTGTCTCACACTTTTAGTTCAAACCGATGTTATCTCACCAATTTTTGGGGTATTCAGTTATTCGGTTTGGTTTTCATGAGAGTTGGCCTCTTTTGCGCGTCGCTCTGATCGCTCGCGCTCGATGCGTATATTGACTTGTTCCATCAAGCTATTCCAATTATCTATTGAGTCCGGCCAGGGGTCTTTTTTCTGTTGACCAAGTATGTCTCGTAGATGTGTTCTAAATCTTTCAATTTCTGCTATTTGCTGGTCTAGATGTTGTTCCATTTGTTCTTGTGCTTCTTCTTCCCACGTGATGCGCAACGAGTTGTAACCAGGCAAGCGACGAAAATATTCTAGGAAGCGGCTTGCATAGATTGATATCAATCTAGTCCTGTTGAGAGGCTAGAACACCATCGGGGTGGAAAACAAGCG
>DAHVFL010000280.1 GCA_027316975.1 Chloroflexota bacterium
AGGACTTCAAGAAGCGCGAGGGTCACAGCATCAGCTACGTGCCATTCGTCATGAAGGCCGTGTGCGAGGGCATCCGCAAGTTCCCGCTCATCAATTCCAGCTGGACGGAAGATAACAAGATCATCATCAAGAAGCGCATCAACCTGGGCATGGCCGTTGCAACCGATGCCGGGCTGGTGGTACCCACGCTTTACGATGCCGACCAGTTCACCATCGCGGGTCTGGCGAAGCAAATCGCCGCCATCGCGCAGCGCGCCCGCGCCAACAAATTGACCGTGCAAGATATGCAAAACAGCACCTTTGTAGTGAATAATCCCGGCACATTTGGTACAATTATCTCAGTACCGATCATCAACCAGCCGCACGCCGCCATCATGAGCATGGATGCCGTGGTCAAACGCCCGGTGGTTATCGAAGACGACGCCATCGCCGTGCGCTCGATGATGTACCTGTGCCTCTCGTTCGACCATCGCATCCTCGATGGCGCGGGCGCGGGCGGCTTCCTGCAGGCCGTGCGCACAAAATTGCAAAGCTACGGCAAGGAAATCGATGTGTATTAACAACTGTAGGGACGCGATACATCGCGTCCCTACATGATTGCGCGCAAAGGCGGACGTGCAGGCGGACGCGATACATCGCGTCCCTACAGAAGAAGGAAAACGACATGGCGACTATCATACCGGAGCGCCGCCCTGAATGGCTCAGGGTGCGCCCTCCAAAGGGAGAAAACTACGATAACCTCAAGCAACTGATGCGCAGCAAAGAGCTGCACACGGTGTGCGAAGAGGCGCGCTGCCCCAATATCGGCGAATGCTGGGGCCACAAAACCGCCACTTTCATGATACTGGGCCGCGTTTGCACGCGCAGTTGCGGTTTTTGCGCCGTAGAGACCGGTCGCCCCATCGGACTCGACTGGGAAGAACCAAAGAGGGTGGCGGAAGCGGTGCAGAAAATGGGTCTGCGTCATGCCGTCGTTACTTCCGTCAACCGCGACGAACTCAAAGATGGTGGCGCGGCCATCTTCGCCTCGACCATCCGCTGGATTCGCCGTCTCAATCCCGAATGTCGCATTGAAGTGCTGACACCCGATTTCAAGGGCGTTTACGAAGCTTTGCAAACGGTGATCGATGCCCGTCCCAACGTGTTCAACCACAACGTGGAGACGGTGCCGCGCCTGTACAAGCGCGTGCGCCCGCAGGCCATCTACAAACGTTCGCTGCAAGTCTTGAAGTGGGCCAAGGAAATGAATCCCGCCGCCCCTACCAAATCCGGCTTCATGCTGGGACTCGGCGAGACCTGGAACGAGATTCTTGAAGTCATGCATGACATGCACGAGCATGATGTAGACATTCTCACCATCGGGCAGTACCTGCGTCCATCGTTCCAGCATTTGCCCATTCAACGCTACGTGCCGTTAGAGGAGTTTGCTGCCCTCAAGGCTGAAGGCAAGAAGATGGGTTTTCGCCACGTCGAATCCGGCCCCTTTGTGCGCAGTTCCTATCATGCCCACGAACAGGCCGATGGAGCCGAAGCAAGCTCATGAAAGCGTTTCTGAACAGCACACACATTGCCTATAGCGATCACGGCATCGGGCTGCCGGTGATCTTCCTTCATGCCTTCCCCTTAAATCGCGCGATGTGGGATGGCGAGATAATCGCGCTGCTCGTCGAGCAACGCTATCGTCTCGTTTCGCTCGACTGGCGCGGCTTTGGCGAAAGCGATAGTGCTGGCGAGATTACGACTATGGACGTATTAGCCGGGGATATTGTGGCCTTGATGGATCATCTCGGCATTGAGAAAGCCGTGTTGTGCGGCCTTTCGATGGGTGGCTATGTGGCTTTTGCCTGCTGGCGACACTACGCGCAGCGCATTGGAGGTCTCATCCTGGCGGACACGCGGCCAGCAGCCGATACTCCCGAAGCGCAGGCTAACCGCGAAAACGTGGCGCGTTTAGCTGAAACGCAGGGATCAACGGCCATTGCTGACCTTCAGCTCCCGCGTTTGATCTCGGATTACACGCGCCAGCACGTTCCACTGGTTGAAACGCGCATCCGCCAGATGATGAACGCTGCCACTCCATCTGGCATCGCGGCGGCGTCACGCGGCATGGCCCGGCGAGTCGATTCCAGCGATCTGCTGGCCGGCATCTCCTGCCCTACTTTAGTCATAATAGGCCAGCAAGATGCTCTTATCCCGCCTTCCGAGTCCCAGACATATGCCGAACGTATCCCCGGCGCGCAATTTGCTGTCATTCCAAACGCGGGGCATCTCTCCAACCTGGAGCAGCCAGACATATTTTTGGCAACTATCAGAGGTTTTTTATGGTCACTATAGCGCGAACTTTAGCGGCGCGACCAGGGGGCTTGTCCCCGCCCTGGGAATCGTTCGGTATAATTTTAGGAGCGTCATGTGGTAAGAAATGCACAAAATCAGCCGTACCAGCAGCGTTCTATCGTGCTGGTAGTAGACGACAACGTCTCGATACGTGATATGGTCTCCTGGGCGCTCGAACTTGACGGCTTTGAAGCAGCGGAAGTGGCCGACGGACAAGAAGCGTTGGACTGGATGGATAATGCCGCCCGCGAGGGTCGCTACCCCGCCGTTATTCTGCTAGACCTGTCTATGCCTCACATGGATGGCGACACTTTCCTCCGGTGCTTGCAGGCCCAGTGGGAGAAGGCGCGCCCCATACCCCCGATTGTCATTATCACCGCCTCGCAAAATGCTTCTGCGCTTCCTCGTATGTTTGTTCACCAGGTCATCGTCAAACCGTTCAATGTGCGCGATCTGCTTGACGCGGTAAGCAATGTAATACAGTAGGACTTCTTTCTCATTTCCCCCGAAAACCTCCAGGCTTGCGTTCAATTGATTCAAGACAATTTGCAGGGGTTTTTTGGGATATTGAGAGTGCAGCGCGGGGCGGTTGGTATAGTCAATTGGATACCTGTTGAAAGAGGCGTTGTATGAAAATACGTACAATTCATCCACGTATTGTTGTACCCGTTATCAGTATCATGGTTATGGCGGTTTTGCTTGTATACTTTATCTCTCCTTTTACCCATGCCCGGCAGGCGGCCATGCGTGTCACGCTGGCGGATGCTGTTTCGCCTTTGACCAGTAACAGCCAGCCGGTAGCGAGTACGCCCGCGAACCAGAAAATAGCGCTTTCAATCGGCTTGAATCTCCGCAACCCGGCTAATCTGACCAGTTATTTACAACAGATAACTTCGCCATCGTCTCCTCTTTATCGACGGTATCTCAACCCTGCCTCATTTACTGCCCTGTATGGCCCGCTGCCACAGAGCGAAGCGGAGATAATCAATTACTTACGCTCGCAAGGCTTTACTATTACCGGGACGTACCCCAATCGCCTTGTTGTTGATGCTGTTGGTACAGTGGCCCAGGCCGAGGCGGCATTTCAAGTACAGATCAACAATTATCGCTCCGCCTCCGGGAATATGATCTTTGCCAATGCCGGCGCTCCCTCCCTGCCTATCACCATCGCGCCGCTTATCTCTTCCGTTAGCGGCCTGGACGATAGCGTCCAGTACCAACGCCGTCCGCTCATCTCCAACGCCAGCGTAGCGCTGAGGCAGCAACCCGCCGCCGCCGTCAACTGTCCGCAGCCCGGTTCTTCTGTTATGCCTACCTCCTACACACCCGCGCAAATCGCAAGCGCATATGACTTCACGCGCCTCTATAACCAGGGTATTAGCGGTGACGGGCAGAGCGTTGCGCTGCTCGAACTGGATGGCTACTCGCCAGCCGACATCTCTGCGTACATGGCCTGTTTCGGCGGTCTGCGTACCACCATTTCGACCATTCCCATCGATGGCTTCAATGGAGTAGCTGGCAGCAATGCCGCTGAAGTCGAACTCGATATGGAAATGGTGCTGGGGTTAGCTCCTCGCCTCTCCAATCTGCGCGTTTACGAAGCCGCGAACACGCTGCCGTCGTACAACGATGCCTGGGCGCGTATCGTCAACGATCGCGTGCCGGTGGTCAGCACAAGCTGGGTCTTCTGCGAGCAGGGCGCTGGTATGGCCGGTGAGATCAAGCAGGAAAATATCTTCTTCCAGGCCGCCGCCGCGCAGGGACAGACCATCCTGGCTGCCAGTGGCGACCTCGGCGCGAATGGCTGCTACAATCCGCAGACCGGCGCGAACGCGCAGCCAGCCGTTGATGATCCTGCCTCTCAGCCCTATGTCACGGGTGTTGGCGGCACAACCCTGCGTCTCAACTTTGACAATACCTACAATTCGGAGCAGGTCTGGAATGACCGGGCTATCAACAACGGCGCGAGCGGCGGCGGTATCAGCCAGGTGTGGCCGATGCCATCCTGGCAACAGGCCCCCGGCGTTGCTAATGCCTTCACCAATGGATTCCGCGAAGTGCCGGATGTGTCAATCAATGCTGATCCCCAGACTGGCTACGATGTCTATTGCACGGCGGGTGGCTGCGCCAATCAGGGCTGGATGGTTTTTGGCGGCACATCGGCAGCCGCGCCCGTGTGGGCCGCGCTGGTGGCCCTGGCAAACGAAAGCGCCCTCAAGGTCAACGGCCTGATGGTCGGCTTTCTCAATCCCAGCCTTTACAATATCGCGCATGGCGCTTTCGGTGCGTCGTATACAGCGTCATTCCATGATATTGTGCCGGTGGCGGGCGCGATCAACAACAACGACTACGTAGGCTCAGGCACGACCTATCCCACCGCCAGCACGTATGACCTTGCCACCGGCCTCGGCTCGTTCGATGCCTTCAACCTCTCGCAGAACTTAAACTTGCTCGGCCAGACAGTATCGAATACCACTGTGCCTACCAGCACCATCTGGTACTTTGCCGAAGGACGCGCCGGTGGGTCATTCCAGGAATATCTCACGCTTGAGAACCCTGACCCCATTCAAACGGCGCAGGTGCAGGTGCAATACCTTTTTGAAGGCAAGACCGGGCCTGCCATTACCCACAATGTGCCGCCGCAGAGCCGCTCTACCGTCAACGTCAATGGGGACCTGCGTTTCCCCTATAATGGCATCGGGCATTCGCTCTCGATGGTCGTCACCTCTGTCAATGGCGTAGGCATCGTCGCCGAACGTCCTATGTACTTCTCGTGGCATGGCATCAATAGCGGCACCGATGCTCTCGGTTCAACTAAACTGGGAACCGACTTCTACTTCGCCGATATAGAGTCGCAACGCAACTATTCCAGCTTCATTACCATCCTGAACCCGCCTGGCGGCAAATCGGCCAATGTGACCCTGACCTACATTGCCGGTGGAGCGCAGCTTGGCACGCAGACCATCGTGGTGCCTGCCGGTCAGCGCGGCACCACCTACCCGCAGGCCATCAACATCAACCGGCAGAGCGCGCTCTCTGTCCGCTCGGATCAGCCTGTCGTAGTGGAGCGTCCCATGTACTTCACAACGGCGCGGTCAAATATCAGCGGCCCCGTGACGGGCGCGGCCACCGTCGTTGGCGCGCAGGCTCCCGGCAACGACTGGCTCTTTGCCGAAGGCTACACCGGCGCAAACTTCCACGAATACCTGACGCTGGCGAACTTTAACGCCACTACACCGGCCAACGTGACCGTCAAGCTTGAGTACAGCAACGGAGCCGTCAATCCCGTGACGGTAGTTGTCGCGCCTCTATCGCAATACGTCTTCGATGTCAACGCGGCCTCGGCTGCCTTTGCGCAGAGTACCACCGAGCTGTCAGCCGAAATCACCTCCGACGCGCCCATCGTGGCGCAGCGCCAGGAGTATTTCCGCTTCAACGGCGCTGTTCCAGGTGGCACCGATGTGATTGGCGAACCCGGCCCGGCCAAAACCATCTACAGCTTCGCCGAAGGCTATACCGCCACCGGCTTCAACGAATTCCTGACGCTGCAAAATCCCACCACGACCACCCAGCAGGTGGCCGTGACCCTGTACATGTCGAACAGTATCATCTCGCAGCAGATTGTGGTCGTCGGCGCTCAGACGCGCGTCACCCTCAACATCAACAGCTATGTGGTACCCATCGCGCAGTCCAACCCGGCGGTGAACTACGAAGTCTCCATGTCGGTCTGGTCCACCAGTGGCATCATCGTGGCCGAACGCCCCATGTACTTCAATTTCCATAATACGGCATGGGGCGGCACTGATGTCGTTGGGTATACGGGATAAACACTTTATGCAGCAGTCGTACCACCCCTGCGCCTATAAAACCTGTGCCGCCGGTAATCAGTACTGTCATGACAGTCTCCTGCATTCTCTACTCAAGTTTGAGCTAACCCCTGAGCTGCCTTAGATGCTTTCCTCATATTTGAAGGAAAGCTCAAGCTTCACACGGTAGGTCAGCGGCTTCCCAGGCTCGATATGGACATCTTGCTCAACGATGCGCGCAACCCGCAGGTTTCGCAGGGTCTGTGAGGCCCGCTCGACGGCTGCTGCTGCCGCATTTTCCCACGACTCTTCGCTGGTTCCTACC
>DAHVFL010000281.1 GCA_027316975.1 Chloroflexota bacterium
CTACCAGATTCACTTCCCCTACACCCTCCTCAACAAGACTGCCTTAATGGATATGATGGCGAAGGCGTATAACGCAGGCAAGATTCGCGCTATTGGCGTCAGCAATTATAACGTCAAACAGATGAAAGAGGCGCACGCGAGGCTGGCGCGTTACGGCATTCCTCTGGCCTCGAACCAGGTGCATTACAGCCTGCTGCACCGCAAACCCGAAAATAATGGCGTGCTCGATGCCTGCCGCGAACTGGACGTGGCGCTCATAGCCTACAGTCCCTTGCAGCAGGGTCTGCTCACAGGCAAGTACCGCGCCGGGCAAAACTTCAAGATAATTGGTATGCGCCGATTTATGCGCGCCTATAGCACATCCGGTCTGAACAAAATCGAACCACTTCTCCAGACGATGGAGACCATCGCTCAAGCGCGTGGGAAGACAACCGCCCAGGTTGCCCTCAACTGGCTGCTGGCAAAGGATGACCATATCATCCCCATCCCCGGCGCGAAAAACCTGCGCCAGGCCACCGACAACGCCGGCGCTATCGGCTGGCGTCTCAGCGAAGAGGAGTTTCGCCAGGTTGACGAGGCATCACGCGAGGTGTAGAGATGGGTAGGGAAGCAAGGAACTGTCCATCAGGACTGATAGCAACACAATAAACAGGGCTTGTATGTTCTGTAAGTGTGCGAAGTTCTTGTCCAGTAAACAAGCTCCATAGTTTGATGGTTTTATCGCCGCTTCCACTGGCAAGTAATTTCCCATCAGGGCTGATGGCTATACTATTAATAGTTCCTGAATGCCCGCTAATAGTACGTAACAAAGTGAATTCTTCTGGCAAGGGCATTACAATAGTAGGTTTATCTCTTGCTTCTCCAAGTTTCCAGTTAATGCGAGCTTGCTACCCCAGCGACGCTATAAACGCCCTCAAACTCGTCCGCGCCTGTTCAAGGGCAGGCATCTCTATTGCCATTTCGTTATGCGCATCGCCTTCGGGCCACTTCTCAGCCTGAGCCAGCATTGCCCACAGCACTTCCTCGCGTTCGTTTTCCGTTTCAGCTTCTGCCAGAGTGTAAAGCATACTGGTTGCAAGGCGCAGGCGCAACGCTTGAGGTGGTTCGCCGAATGCGGTGCCGGGTAGGGCCGCGATATCCCAGTGGTCTAACAAGTAGTGGGCCAGTTGCTCGCTGGTTGTTACCCCACGTTCGAGCAGCGCGTCTCGCCAGGGCGCGAAGTCGGGGTAGAGGTAGAAGCCACCCGCCGGACGCGGGCACAGCGCACCAGCCTCTGCCAATGTTTCATATAGTCGAGAAACAGCGTAAGCGTGGATGCGCGCTGAGGCTTTGACGTATGAGGTGAGTTCGGCGGTGGAGCTATAGGCGACGACGGCGGCTTCTTGCACCGGAGTGGTGGCGGACGACCAGATTTCACTGGCGAGGGCGCGCAGCGAAGCCATCAGTTGTTTGCTCGCCGTGCCGCCCGGAAGTGCGGCGTAGCCGAGCCGCCAGCCGCCAGCCGAAAATGCTTTTGAAAGGCCGCCGGTTACGATGCAGCCTTCCGGGTAAAATTGCGCGGGGGAGACGTGCGCGCGCCAGCCGTGCGCGAGTTCCGCGTATATCTCGTCGCTGATGAGCGTGATGCCGCGCTCGCGTGACCAGTGGGCGATAGCCTGCGTATCCTCGCCAGAGAACATGCTGCCCGTCGGATTGCCCGGCGTGTTGACGATCAGGATGCGCGGGTTAGCGCCCTCGAAACGCGCGCGTGCCAGCGTTTCAGAAAGCGTCTGCGGTGTAAGCCGGTGATGGTCGCTGGCACCGGTCTCGACTGGAATTACACGCCGACCTGCCAGTCGCGCATGGGGGGCATAGCTTACCCATGATGGCACGGGCAGGAGCAGGTCGCCTTCGAGAGCCTGCAACAGGGTATAGAGCAAGGGCTTGCTGCCAGGGGCGACAATGATTTGATCGGGAGTGAATGCTAGCCCGCGCGTGCGCTCCAGATAGGCGGCGATAGCCTTGCGTAGCGAGGGTATGCCCGCGACGGGAGCATAACCGGTATGTTTCGCGGCGCGAGCCATTGCTTCATTGAGCAGTGGGTGGAGAGGAAACGATGCCTCGCCAAAGCCGAGATGGATGGTTTTGCGCCCGGCGGCGCGCCTGGCCGCCACCACTTCGTTGATGGCGAGCGTGGGTGAACTTGCCATTTCTTGTAGCGACGATGCCAGGGCTAACGGTGTGTGGCCGGGCGTTTGCGCGATGAGCGAATGGTGCTGTTGAGGATTGTGCATAGTTGTTCCTATAGATAGAGTAATCTTTTCATAACAGTGTATCACACTATCATGAACGTGCAAGGCAGAAGGCTGCGCCTTCTGCCTTGCACGTTCATAGTATATTAGACTCTTGTAATAGCATGAAGAGTTTGATACATTACATGGTGAAATACGCCTTAAATGGCTGTAGAATGCGATGCACCATGTTGACATTGATGAAGAAGGAGCAAGAAAGATATGACTGTGGAGACACATAAGGAGACTATGGGCTTCCAGGCGGAAGTCAAGCAGCTACTTGATCTGATGATTCACTCCTTGTATAGCAATAAGGAGATTTTTCTGCGCGAACTGATTTCTAACGCATCGGATGCTATCGATCGTTTGCGCTTCGACGCGCTATCAAATGCTGCTCTGCTCGAGCAAGATACCGAGTTAAATATCCACGTGGCTTATGATAAGGACGCGCGCACGATTACCGTTACTGATAACGGCATCGGCATGACGCGCGACGAGGTGATCGAGAACATCGGCACCATCGCCAAATCTGGGACGCGCGAATTTTTCTCGTCGCTGACGGGCGATCAACAGAAGGACGCCAACCTGATCGGGCAATTCGGCGTGGGCTTCTATTCCTCGTTCGTGGTGGCTGACAGGGTTACACTGTCCACGCGCAAGGCCGGAATGCAACTTGACGAGGGTGTGCGCTGGGAATCCGATGGGCAGGGCGAATATACGCTTGAGATGATCGAAAAGCCTGCGCGTGGCACAGAAGTTGTCTTACACCTGCGCGAGGGCGAAGATGAACTGCTTGCCAGGTATCGCCTGACTTCGATCATCAAAAAGTATTCGGACCATATCGTGGCGCCTATCTTGATGAAGGTGGAAGATGAGGAGAAGGATGAAGAAGAACGGGTGAATAGCGCCGCCGCGCTGTGGACACGCTCTAAAAGCGAGATCAGCTCGGAAGAATATAACGAGTTTTACAAGCACATCGCGCACGATTTCGAAGACCCCCTGGCCCATGTGCATAGCCGTATGGAGGGGACGCAGGAGTATATCCTGCTGCTCTATGTGCCGGCGCGCGCGCCCTTCGATTTGTGGAACCGCGAACAGCGTCACGGGATCAAGCTCTACGTGCGGCGCGTCTTCATCATGGACGATGCCGAGCAGTTGATGCCCGGCTACCTGCGTTTCGTGCGCGGTATCGTGGACTCCAACGACCTGCCCTTGAACGTCTCGCGCGAAATATTGCAGCAGAACAGGCTGATCGATGCTATCCGCTCCAATGCCGTTAAAAAGATGCTCGGCGTGTTTAGCGATCTTGCGAATAAAGAGCCGGAGAAGTACGCTACTTTCTGGGATCAGTTTGGCCGCGTGCTCAAAGAGGGTATTGCCGAAGATTCCAGCAACCGCGAGTCGCTGGCAAAACTGTTGCGCTTTGCCTCGACTGCTTCGGGCAGCGAGACGCAGGACGTTTCGCTCGAAACCTATGTAGCGCGCATGAAAGAAGGCCAGGATAAGATTTACTACATAATCGCCGATAGTTACGCCGCCGCCGCCAACAGCCCGCTGCTGGAGATATTCAAGAAGAAGGGCGTCGAAGTGCTGCTGCTCTCTGACCCGGTGGATCACCTGCTGGGTGCGGAACTGCACGAGTTTGATGGCAAACAACTCTCGTCCATTTCGCGCGGCGAAGTAGACCTGGATAAGATACAGGACGTGGAAGAAAAGGCGGAAGAAGAACAACAGACGGTCAGCGAAGTGCAAACGCTGGTGGATCGTCTCAAAGAGGTGCTGAAGGAGCAGGTGAAGACCGTGCGTGTTTCGACCCGCCTGACGACTTCGCCCGCCTGCCTGGTGGTTGACGAGTACGATATGGACCCCAGCCTGCTGCGTCTCTTGAAAGCCAGCGGCCAGAAGCTGCCAACCATGAAGCCTATCCTGGAGATCAACCCGCATCACCCCATCATCCTGAAGGTAAGCAACGAAACCGAGGAGCAGAAGTTCAGCGACTGGGCCTACGTGCTCTTCGATCAATCAACGCTGACGCTGGGCGAGCAACTGGATGACCCGGTGGCCTTCGTCAACCGGCTGAATGGGTTGTTGGCGGGGATGTAACCAGCAATAAAGTGGATGTGAGTCGCTGAAAGGAATCAACTTCGTGACACGAGAGACCGTTCTCTCTCAACTTGCTGATATCATTGTTTCCTTCTGGAGAGAAGCAAAACCCCTGCTGTTTTGGCTTTCAATCAGGCGCGCCTGATTGGTGAGGAAGTTGACTTCCTCCTGTGTCCAGGAAAATGGGTTCGCTCCAAGAATCTACTGGAGTTTCGCCACATGGCGCGTGCTATGGCACGCAGTGATCACACTGCAAGGCATAACGGAGAGGATCATACCATCCATGTATTTATTACCTCACAACATCAATACAGCCTTCGAAGCACTCTTTGGAGAGGACCCGAACAAAAAAGCAGAGGAGGAGGAAGCGTTCGCCAGTCGCTGGAGAGGAATTGACGAGGCACGTTTCTGGCAAGCTCTTGCCGAGGGGAGGGGAGCAGATAAGCTTTTAGCCATCTTTGTGATCGGCCATAGCGGAAATCCAGCAGCCATCGCGCCTTTCCTTTCCAGTCCCAATCAAAAGGAGCGGTGGGCCAGTGCGCTCTGTCTGGGGGAGATAAATGATACATATGCATATCCGTATCTGGAAACAATGCTGATAGAAGGCTTATCCCTCGATCCTGCGACCTGGCCTCGTACTCGAGAAGCTCACTGGGAGATGCAGTGGTACGATAATAACCGCATTGTCGCTTTGCAATTGCTAGAGCCGTGGGATGCACCATCCCTGATCTCAACCATGCGTCAGGCCTATCAGCGCATGTGGGATCTGGAACAAGTTGGACACCCTCATCTATCAGGCTACGCATATCAAGATGCGCTGATGCATGCTCTGGGCCAACGGGGAGCTTTTGGATCCTTAACCGGGCTGAACCTTCCTCTTCCCCACCTGAAAATCGCCATGATGCAGCTCGCCCTGGGTTCACTGCGACCGAGAACACCTGCGGACGCATTCCAGGCATTGATAGGAGACGAGCGTTTACAAAAAGAGGTAGCGCGTGTCCTGGAACAGCGATTTGGGCTCTCGAAAGAAGAGCGAGAAGACTGTATCCTGAACTGTTATGAGTATAGTATTGTACGTGAAGCTCCTGAGCAAGAAGATGAGCAAGATGCAGCAGAGGACGAAGAGGAAGAGGAAGAGCTGGATATCTTTGAGATGGAAGAGGAACTCGGAGAGAGTATTGTTCCGGTCCTTCTCGGTCAGTATCAAGGTCATACTGCTCAAGTAAAGAGTGTGAGTTGGTCTCCCGATGGAACACACCTCGCTTCGGGAAGTGACGATGCGAGCGTGCGGGTGTGGGAGTGGACGACCGGTAAGACCGTGACGACCTTCTCTACCCACACGGCGAGCGTGAATGTGGTGGCGTGGTCCCCAGCGGGGCGTTTTATCGCATCAGGGGGGAGTGACAACATGGTGTATGTCTGGGATGCGTTGACCGGAGAACAAATTACCGCCTACGCGGGCCATTCCGCCTGGATCTCTGCTGGCCTCGCCTGGTCTCCCGATGGCAAGCACCTTGCCTCGGGATCCTGGGATAATTCAGTGCAAATCTGGGAGGCCTTCTCTGGAAAGACCCTACTCACGTACCACGGCCATAAAGGTATAGTCTGCTCAGTCGCCTGGTCTCCAGACGGAACGTGCATTGCTTCGGGCGGTGGCTATCCCGAGTGTCTGATTCACATCTGGGACGCCGTTACCGGCAAGAATCTGCTGACCTACCGTGACCATATACGAGACATAAAGAAGGAGCGTCCTCTATGGCATATCATCGATCGGGATGCTGAAGAGTGGGCGCGAGGTGCTAGCAGCGTACACAGTCTTTCATGGTCGCCGGATGGAACATATCTGGCCTCTGCCGGTTTACGCCTTGTCATGCGCGTGTGGAAGGCTGCAACGGGCGAGAACGTCGTCGCTTCTGACAGAACGTGTGGCCCTCTCGCCTGGTCTCCCGATGGGCAATCTCTTCTATTGGACCATTGGGGAAGGGAGCTAGAGGTGTGGCAGGCGATGACCAATAGAAGAGTTGCCAGTTATAGTCCGCTAGGGCGTGCGGGGGCGGAAGCATTGGGATGGTCTCCCAATGGAAAATACAT
>DAHVFL010000282.1 GCA_027316975.1 Chloroflexota bacterium
ACATCCATGAGCGATGCGCGCTTATTGGACACGGCAGCGGACGCGGCGGCGGACGCGATCAATCGCGTCCCTACATATATTCCCATCACATCCATGAGCGATGCGCGCTTATTGGACACGAGCAAACGGGGTCTGCTGGCCTTGAACCTGGACGAGATGCGCGCCATCCAGCGCCATTTCCGTGAGGAGGGCCGCGAGCCAACCGATGTTGAGCTTGAGACGCTGGCGCAAACGTGGTCGGAACATTGTTCACACAAAACCTTCAAAGCCACTATCGAGTATCGCGAAGTAGATGCCGGTGGCAACATCCTGGAGCAAGAGACGATCGAGGGGCTGCTCAAAAGTTACATCATGCACGCGACGCAGCAGGTGGCGCGTCCCTGGGTGGTGTCGGCCTTCAGCGATAATGCCGGTATTGTGCGCTTCACGGAGACGCAGGATATCGCCTTCAAGGTTGAGACGCACAATCATCCCTCGGCCATCGAGCCGTTCGGGGGAGCCAATACAGGAGTGGGCGGCGTCATTCGCGATGTGCTGGGCGTTTCAGCGCAGCCCATTGCCTGCACCGATATACTCTGTTTTGGCCCGCCCGATACCCCCTCTGAAGAGTTGCCAGCAGGTCTACTTACGCCGCGCCGTATTGCGAGCGGCGTGGTCAACGGTGTGCGCGACTATGGCAATAAAATGGGCATTCCCACCGTCAACGGCGCTATTCTCTATCATCCCGGCTATCTCTCCAACCCGCTGGTCTTCTGCGGCTGCCTGGGCATCCTGCCGCGGAACAGCCATCCACGCAGCGCGCAGCCCGGCGACCGTATCGTCGTACTGGGCGGTCGCACGGGGCGCGACGGCATTCATGGCGCCACCTTCTCATCCGGCGAAATGAGCAGCGAGACCAACGCGCAGGCAGGCAGCGCCGTGCAAATCGGCGCGCCCATCACCGAGAAAAAAGTCGCCGATGTGATTATCCAGGCGCGCGATAGGAAGCTTTACTCGGCCATTACCGACTGTGGCGCGGGCGGCTTCTCCTCCGCCATCGGCGAAATGGGCGCGGATACCGGCGCGTATGTCGAATTAGAGAAAGCGCCCCTCAAATACCAGGGCCTGACCCCCTGGGAAATCTGGCTCTCCGAGGCGCAAGAGCGCATGGTGTTAGCCGTTCCCCCTCAACACCTGGAGGACTTACTGGCGCTCTGCGCCATCGAAGAAGTCGAGGCCAGCATCACCGGCACGTTTACCAACAGCCATCACCTGATCGTCACTTATCACGGCCAAATAGTCGCCAACCTGCCCATGTCCTTCCTGCACGACGGCAGACCCGACCCGACGCTAGAGGCAGTGTGGATGGGCCAGGGCGGGGGGGCCGCTCTCGCGGCCCCCCCGCCCTGGCCGCTCGCCTCTACATTGCTATCATTATTACGACATCCCACCATAGCCTCTAAAGAATCCGTAGTGCGCCGCTACGATCACGAAGTGCAGGGCGCGACCGTACTCAAGCCGCTGGTGGGACGCGCGGGCAATGGACCGGGCGACGCAGCTATTTTGCAACCCATCCTCTCTGATGTAGGGACGCGATTTATCGCGTCCGCATCACGCGCAGGCATCATCCTCTCCAACGGCATCAACCCGCTCTACGGGCAATTCGATCCCTACTGGATGGCTATGAATGCCGTTGACGAGGCCCTGCGCAACCTGACCGCCGTGGGCGGAGACATCGAACGCGCCGCTATCCTGGACAATTTCTGCTGGGGCAATCCCACCGACCCCGCGCAACTGGGAATGCTGGTACGCGCCGTCAAGGGTTGCCATGACGCGGCTACCGGCTTCGGCGTCCCCTTTATTTCCGGCAAAGACAGCCTCAACAACGAATACAGAGCCAATGGTCAACGCCTGCCCGTCATCCCCACGCTGCTCATATCCGCGCTCGGCGTTATAGACGACGCCGCTCAAAGCGTAGATATGTCGCTTAAACAACCAGGCAACCTGCTCTACCTCACCGGTCAAACCCACAATGAACTCGCCGGCTCGCACTATCTGGAAATAACGTCGGCAGGAAGCGTTGCCAGGGCGGGGGCAAGCCCAGATGTTGCCAGGGCGGGGGCAAGCCCCGCCCGTACCCTATACGACCGCTCCGTAGCAGGGTACGGGCGGGGCTTGCCCCCGCCCTGGTCAGGTGTTCCCCATGTCGATACCACAACAGCGCGCGGCAGCATGATCGCCGTTGGCAGCGCCATTCGCGCCGGGCTGGTGCAGTCCTGTCACGATCTTTCAGAGGGCGGGCTGGCGGTAGCGGCAACAGAAATGGCGCTGGCCGGGCTGCTCGGCCTGGCTATCGATATAGAACTGGTGCCGCGCCAATCACTTGAGTACCCGGATGAGTTGCAGGCAACCATCCTGTTGTTCAGCGAATCGGCCTCGCGTTTCCTGGTAGAGGTTGCGCCGCAGCAGCGAGAAGCATTCGAGGCGCATATGCAGGCGCACCATGTCCACGACATAGCCTGCCTGGGCAGTGTTACAGAGCAGGGACGTTTTCAGGTACGCCAGGGCAACCGCCTCCTGATCGATCTGGCTGTTGACGAATTACAAACCGCATGGAAGGGAGAACCGGCATGAGCACACCGCGCGCCCTGGTATTACGCGCACCCGGCATCAACTGTGACCGCGAGACGGCCCATGCCTGTCGCCTGGCCGGATTTGAAACGCATCTGCTGCACATCAACCAGCTTATTGCGCAGCCGCAGCGCCTGCTCGACTTTCACTTTCTGGTCATTCCAGGCGGCTTCTCCTATGGCGACGACCTCGGAGCGGGTACCTTACTGGCAAAAAATTTGACCATCCACCTGGGAGCGCAATTGCGCCGCTTTATTGACGAGGGTTGGCCGGTGCTGGGTATCTGCAACGGTTTTCAAACGCTGGTGCGCGCCGGTCTGCTCCCCGGCCCCGAAGATATGGCGCTTGAACAACCGCTTGCCAGCCTGACCAACAATGCCTCGGCCCAATTTGAATGTCGCTGGATATCCCTATCTGTACTCGACAGCCCCTGTCTCTTCACACAGGGCATCGATCATCCCATCGAGTTGCCCGTCGCGCACGGCGAAGGCCAGTTCGTGTTGGCGGACCAGGGCGGGGACGAGCTTGCGCCCCTACCCTGTACGGAAACGCTTGCGCAGCAAGAAGATCGTAGCAGGGTAGGGGCGCAAGCTCGTCCCCGCCCTGGTTCTCTGCTTTCCCGCTTGCAAGCAGACAAGCAAGTTCCAATCGTGTATACTATATCTACGCGGCGGGCAACACCCTCGCCTGCCGCGCCCATGTTCACTTCCGCACCAACTCCCTATCCTGCCAACCCCAACGGCTCCACGGGCAATATCGCCGGTATCTGCAACGCGCGCGGCAACGTCTTCGGCCTCATGCCCCACCCGGAACGCTACACGCGGTCCATCCAACACCCACAGCGACGCGGCAACCATGGGGCAGAGGGGGATGGGCTACTCATATTTAAGAATGCCTATAATTACGTAAATTCAGCGCTGTTGACGGGCGATGAGACACGTTGTGTCTCATCGCCCGTCAACAGCGCTGAATTTACGTATACCGCCAGCGGCGTCAATATCGCCGCAGCCGATGCCGCGAAAGAATTGATGCGCGAGGCCGTGCGGGCTGCGCAGGGGCCGCAGGTGCTCGCGGGCATGGGCGCGTTCGCGGGCGTCTTCTCCCTGAATGGCCTGGGGCATATGCGCAAACCCGCGCTGGTGGCGTCAACCGATGGCGTCGGCACCAAAACCCTCATCGCGGCGCAGGCCGGGCGTTTCGAGGGCATCGGCTACGACCTTGTTCATCACTCCGTCAACGACCTGCTGACCCAGGGCGCGCAGCCGCTTTTCTTTATGGACTATCTCGCAATGGGCAAACTCGATCCACAGCAGGCCGCCGCCATCGTGCGCAGCGTGGCCGGCGCCTGCCGCGCAGTCAACTGCGCCCTGCTGGGCGGCGAAACGGCGGAAATGCCCGGTGTCTACCTGCCGGGCGCATTTGATCTCGCCGGAACCATCGTTGGCATTCTGGAACAGGACACGCTGCTCAATACGCCAACCATGCAGCCCGGCGACATGCTGCTGGGTCTGCCATCGAGCGGCCTGCATACCAACGGCTATTCGCTGGCGCGGCGCGTCTTCGCCAGCTACCCACTCGATACCATCTTTCCAGAACTGGCAGAGCCGCTGGTAGACGCCTTACTGCGCCCGCATCGCTGCTACCTGCGCGAGCTACAGTTGTTGCGCGAATATGCAGATATCTGCATCAAAGGTATGGCGCATATTACAGGTGGCGGTTTCGAGGGCAATATCTCGCGTATCCTGCCTGCGGGCATACAGGCAGTCATCGAAGCCGGAGCGTGGACTGTTCCGCCTTTATTTGAACTGCTCGGACGCCTCGGCAACGTGGAGCGACACGAGATGTACCGCGCCCTCAATATGGGCGTGGGCATGGCGCTGGTAGTTTCGCCTGAAAGTGCGCACACAGCGCGGCGCATCCTACCCGAACTACTCACCATCGGCTATCTGAAAGAAGGCGAGGGCGTTCTATTGATATAGCGACGCCTGACTTTTAGAGAAAGGGAAAAGCATGGCAAATCAGCCTGAATTTGGCCTCCTGCTGGCAGAGGGCAAAACCAAACTCATTTACGCCTGTCCAGGCGACGACACACTGGCTTTTATGGTCAACAAAGATCAGATTACGGCAGGTGATGGCGCGCGACGCAACGAAATTGCTGGCAAGTCGCGTTGGAGTACCATCACAACCGCCAATGTCTTCCGTTTATTAAACGAGGAGCATATCGCCACCCACTTCGTGGAGCAGATCAACGACGTGACGCTGCTGATACGTCGCTGTTCCATGCTGCCAGTTGAGCAGGTCATGCGCCGTATCGCCACCGGTTCCTACCTCAAGCGACACCCGGAGGTCAGTGAAGGCACGCGCTTCGAGCCGGTGCTGGTTGAGACCTTCCTGAAAGATGATGCCCGTCACGACCCACAAATCTGGGAAGCCGACATCATCAACATGGAACTGGCAACCGCGCCCGAAATCGACTGGATGGCGGAGCAGGGACGCCGCGTATTTGAAACGCTCGAACGCGCCTGGGCAAGCGCGGATGTTACCCTTGTTGACCTGAAAATCGAATTTGGCCGCGACCCACAGGGACGTTTGATGGTGGCCGATGTCATTGATAACGATAGCTGGCGCATCTGGCCCGGCGGCGACAAAAACCGTATGCTCGACAAACAGGTCTACCGCAACCTGCAACACGTAACCCCGGCAGACCTGCAGCAGGTCGCCGACCGTTACGCCCTTGTAGCAGACCTGACCGGCAAATTGAGATTATCATAACGGCGGAATAGAGAGACGGGGACGCCCACAAGGGTCCCCGCCCTGCTACCCATCCACCCGCGTCCCTACGCAAATGGGGCAATGGTCAGTAAAGGAGCAAACTATGGAGAGACTACACGACGCCTGTGGAGTAGTGGGCATCTTCGCGAAAGACAACGGCGCAAGTATCGATGTGCGCCGCTATCTTACACTGGCGCTGACTGCCCTGCAACACCGGGGCCAGGAGAGCGCGGGTATGGCGGTCTACGACCACGATGGCAAGATTGTCAATCGTGTCAGTATGGGCAAGGTGCGCGAAGTCTTCTCCGACACCGGAACCGGCCTGCCGGAGACACGCTGCGGCATCGGCCACGTGCGCTACTCAACCACCGGCTCCAGTTGCGTAGAGAATGCCGGCCCCTTTGTCGTCGGTGAATGGCGCGGCCAGCAGGAAACCATCGCCGTTGCCCATAACGGCAACCTCGTCAACGGCCCCACGCTGCGCGAAGAACTGCCAGGGGAGTACCTGCACTCCACCACCGATAGCGAAGCCATCGCGCTCCTGCTCTTACACGCCGAAGGTCCCACGCTGCGCGAACGTATGATTACCACATTCCCCAGGCTGCGCGGCGCATACAGCATGGTGATGCTGGCCGATGGGAAGCTCTATGCCATGCGCGACCCGTGGGGGATGCGCCCGTTGTGCATCGGGCGCATCGACGACAACTGGATGGTAGCCTCTGAATCGTGCGCCTTCGACCGCATCGGCGCGAACTTCGTGCGCAAAGTCGAACCCGGCGAGCTTATCACCATCGATGAGCAAGGGATGCACTCCGAAATACTGGCAACCATCCCGCGTAAATCGCTGTGCGTCTTCGAGTATATTTATTTCTCCGACGCGACCAGCCAGCTTAACGGCAGGTACGTCTATGACGTGCGCGAAGCTCTGGGGCGCGAACTGGCGCGCGAGCATCCCGTCGAGGCAGACATCGTTGTACCCGTGCCTGATTCCTCGATACCAGCCGCGCTCGGCTACGCCACCGCTTCCGGTATCCCCTATGGACAGGCTATCATCAAGAATCGTTACAGCGACCGCACTTT
>DAHVFL010000283.1 GCA_027316975.1 Chloroflexota bacterium
CCTTCAACTATATGGTAGAGGAACTGGGCAGCCTGGTGGTGCGCGTGAAGATGGTAGCGCAGGAAGTTGAAAACTCCACCACCATGACTTTTGAGCGTATGACCCAACTGGTCGAAAGCGCGGACACCCAGATCAAGCAGATGGGCACGGCGGCTGTTGAAGTTGAGCGCCTATCTTTTTCAAGCAGACAGGTCGCCGAACGCGCCCAATCGCTGTACGCCGTTGCGCGTGAAGCCCGTCAGACCGCGCAGAACGGACGCGAGTCGGTGTTGCAAACGGTCGAAGGTATGGGTCGCATCAACTCTTACGTGCAGGAAACCTCCACGAAGGTGCAGGCGCTGGGCGATAGCTCGCGCGAAATCGATAGTATCGTGACCGTTATCGCCAACATCGCGCACCAGACGAACCGGCTCGCGCTCGACGCCGCAATCCAGGCGGCTATGGCGGGAGACAACGGCAAGGGCTTCGGCGCGGTAGCAGCAGACATTCGCCGCCTGGCGGAACGCGCCAAAGAACAGGCCAGCCAGATCGCGCGTATCGTCCGCAGCGTCCGCGAGGATATCGGCGCGGCGGCGGTCTCTATGCAGGACACAGAACACGAAACATCGATTGGCGCGAAACTGGCGCAGGAAGCCGGCTCCGCCCTCGAATCGATCTTCTCGGTCGTTGAACGGCAGGGCCGCGAAATTGAAAGCATCAACCAGATGGCAACCCAGCAGCTCCAGTCGTCCAATACCATTGTGCAAATCATGCACGGCGTCTCCGACTCCACACAGCGCAGCAGCCATAGCACCCGCGATGCCGCGCAAAACATGGAACGCCTGGCGCGCCTGGCCGAACAGTTGCTGGCCTCCGTCGAAGCCTTCAAATTGCGTGATAACCTCAACTACTACGCACCGGCTAACATCACCGTTACCCCGCAAGAGCAGCAGGACAACTACCTGACGGTCAGTGGCGTCTTCCGCACCGTTACGGCAACGGCCCAGTCTTCCGACCAGAGCCGCAACAGAAATGCTCTGCCTCCCGGCAATCCCGCCGCCTACCCTCCTTATCCTCCCTACCAGCAGGGCAATGGCAGAGGGAATGGTAATGGAAGTAACAGCAATGGTTTCAATAACTCACCGGGTCGGCAACAGCAGCGTCCCCCCGTCCCGCCAAATTGGCAGTAGCAGACAAGAGCAAAAAGACCACTGCGCATCTCGCGCGGTGGTCTTTTTATATTCCCTTTTTCCTACACATAAGCAATAAGTTATACGTAGTATCCATAATGCCTATCCTAAATCATAGACAGGCGGCGCGTGGGGCTGTTACACTTGATTGAGAAGCACAATCACTCAACCAATTTTCAATACACATAGTTATGCATAAACCCGGAGGAGACAACCCGATGATTGCACAGAGAAAACTCACTAACAAAGCCGTTGTGAAAAGCGATCATGCAGCTGTGCAGGCAGCGGTAAGCTTGCTCAACCGTCGTCCCACCATCATTTTCTATCGCTGGATATGTGAATGCTGCGGTATGGTGCATACCGGTTCTACTCCAACGCGGTGTGAAAGCTGCGGCCAGGAAGTTACGCTGGCTCACCCATCCGATCTTCCCCGTGAGATGGGTACCCGCTGGTAATTCATTTTTATATGTTTTGAGTGCGCATTTGTCGCACCGCCTCGTACAGGATAATGCCCGTTGCCATGGCCGCGTTAAGGGATTCTACGTTGTTTGCCAGGGGAATAGAAATGACGGTAGTGGCTTGTTTGCGGGCTTCGGGTGACGGCCCATGCGCTTCGTTGCCACTAATAAGAGCGAACGGGGTGCGCAAATCCTCCTCAAAATAGTGCCGCTGGCTGCCTGCTTCGGCCAGCAGGACGCGCCGTTGGCCCCCACAATGCTTCTCGATGTGTTCTTCGATGACATCCCAGGTCTGATTGACTGCGACCGGCAACGCCACGTGCGCTCCGGCGGCGGCTCGCACTACTTTGGGGCTAAAACAATCAACACAATTGGGTGTCAGCAGCGCTTCGGCGACATCGGCTGCCAGCGCGGTACGCAGAATGGTTCCCATATTGCCGGGATCAGACAGTCCATCAAGAACCAGCAAGGCGGGGCGAACTCCAGGCGGGCGACGCGCCGAAGTCTGCCGGGGCGCAAATGCGCTAAGAGGTAAGACGCTGACGACACCTTGCGAAGTTTGCGTCTCGCTTATCGACTCAATCACACGCTCGCTCACCTCAACCCGGCTATCGTCCGACAATCCTCTGGTGTGGAGCAGGCGTTGCAACAATGAGCGCCCCTCTGTTGTGCGTGCGAGCAGGGCGGGCTGGTAATAGACTTCTGCTGGCATAACCGCGCTATCGAGCAAGACTTCCAGCAGATGCGGCCCTTCCATTAAAAAAAGACCATGCTTTTTGCGGCCTTTTGTTGTCTGCAATTCACGCGCTCGACTGACACGCGGATTTGACGGGCTGGTAATGAGCGCCATAACTTCCCTGCTAAAAAGGGTGGGAGGAATTTTCTGCGCAACCGCGCGGTTGCGCAGAAAATTCCTCCCACCCTTTTGAATTACTGGATGGTTGCCAGGGCCGCATTCACCAGGGTGGTGAAGGCGTCTTCGTCGTTTACCGCCATCTCAGCCAGAATCTTGCGATCAACCTCGATATTGGCAGTATGAATGGCGTGCATCAGTTTGCTATAGCTGACACCGTGCATACGAGCGGCGGCATTGATGCGCGTGATCCACAGCTTGCGCATGTCGCGTTTGCGGGTCCGCCGGTCGCGATACATGTAGGCCATTGAGCGCATGACCGATTCATGCGCGGGACGGAACAGGCGTTTGCGCGTTCCGCGATGGCCTTCCGCCATTTTTAAGAGTTTCTTATGCTTTTTGTGGGCTGGTACTCCACGTTTCACTCGAGGCATTGTAGTTTCCTTCCTTCCATTCGCTTCTTGAACCTGCCCTGATTAAAAGGCATAGGGGAGTAGACGTTTCAAACGGCGTGTATCGGCGGGAGCCATTTGCACGCCCTTATCGGCGGAACGGACGGACTCGGGTGACTTGTTGCGACGCAGGTGGCTGATCGCCACTTTCCGGCGCATGATCTTGCCGGAGCCGGTCACTTTGACACGCTTCGACATGGCTTTGTGCGTTTTCAGTTTCTGCTTCATGACTCTTCTTTCTTTGAATTGCGGGGCAGGTAATAATTCAACAAAAAACTGCACTTCTTTCAAGGTGAGCGTTAGCCACACCAGAGAGAGAGTGCCAGGTGGCGATTGAGGGAATAAAATTGCGCTTCAATCCACCCGAATTGCTCCGTTGAAGGCGCAGAGTAGCCTGTTTCAAGAGCGAACCCCCGCATGTGAGACGCATTATAGCATACCCGGTCAATGCTGGCAATACTTTTTCACGACCACCACCCTGCGACGAGATCATAGCTTGCGAAGCAAGCCAAACCCTGATGAATTTTGCCAACCGAATCAGGGAATGGCAGGAAACGTCCGCCCCTTGTCCCTACAGGACGAGGGCGACCCCTTCCCCTCCATTACCCCATTCGGTCGGCAAAGTTCATCAGGGTAGGGCCGGGCTTCGCCGCTCTTGCGGCCCCCCCGCCCCTCGCCCTGGCAGCTCGCGAACAGATCAACGCTCTCTCCTCCCCGGCCAGGTGGGGCGACCAGGCCATGATGGATGCGATAGACGCGGGCCACCGGCTGTTTTAACCGCCGGAACTGGCGCGGGGTTTCCACCGCGTGTCATATGCCAGGTTGAGGTAAAGAAGAAGCCCCAACCCCAGATCACCAGCGGCAGGCCGATGGTTACGAGCGCCTGGCCCGCCCACACGTCCTGTCCCAGCCAGAAGACGTAGGAGAGGGCCGCGCCTGTTGTTAGCAAAAAGGCCAGCAGAACCGTGCGCGCGCTGCTGCTACAAATGGCAAGTGTTAATGGCAGCAGCACGCCCCAGGGCCAGTTCTGCGGGGAGAGCGCGAACATTGCCAGTAATACCCAGCCCGCGAAGAGCAACGACAGTTCCAGGTTGTCAACCAGCCAGATGCCCAGCAAGAGTATGCTTCCCGCCACGATTGCCGCCAGGATGTTCCAGGTAAGCGGCGCGGCAAGCCAGGCGATGGCGCGAGCGTTCAGTCGCAGGTGTTGGATGGCAGCATCGAGCGAATTGATAGCCGTATCGGGATTGAATACCTGGCGCAATTGCGTGGTAATGAGAGCTGCACCCTGACCGGGCCAGTAGGGATAGTAGGCCAGTCCAGCGATGATAAGCGAGAGTCCAATCAGCAATAGCCACCAGAGCGCGCGCTGCCCGCCCTGCATCCCTCGCGTTTCTTTCCACAAAACAGGGAAGAAGAGTGGTAGCAGGAGAAGGCACAACGGAGACATAAGCGCGGCCAACAGCACGCATACCCAGCCCAGCAAGAAGGCTCTGCGCATGTAAAAATAAGAGGCCAGCAGGATAAACAGGATCACCACCAGTTCGTAATGCATTTCGGCGATGCCCAGCAGCAGGACAACAGGATTCCAGGCATACAGTAGCGTACCAGCGATGCGCCGCTCCACTCGCAGCCGTCCAAGTATTTGCCAGAGCAAAAAGGTGTTGGCAAGATGAACCAGCACCCCAAACAGACGAAAACCGATCAGCAGATTCGCCACGCTGTCACGCGCCAGCAATGTCACTGGCAGCGTTAAATCTAGCCACAGGGGACCATAGGGCGCGGGTCCAACCTGCCACGTAGTTATGACGCTGTAGAGCAGGTTGCCCGGCAGGATCAAATGGGAAGGCCCGTAGGGATTCACATGAAAGACCGTCACCATGCGCCCATACAGCCCGTAGAGGAATACTTGCGGCCACATGACCGCCGGAGCAAACAAAAAAATGACAGACAGCAGAGCGGTCAGAGGCAGAATTGTCCAGAATACCCTGCTGGCATCGCGGGGCGCGAGACGTTCTCGCGCTGCTTTGCGTCCAACCCGCGCGGCTAAAAGTTGTAAAGCGAAGGCCAGCGCCAGCCCGGCAAGCAAAAGATTGGCATATCCCATGGGAGTACTCAGGTTGAAAATGGCAACGTAGTTGATCGCGCGCGCGGCGGGGGGCCATGCAGTCCAGAAGAGACGTGTCAACCAGGGAAATAGGCCCGGCAATACCTGTTTTGCCGCTTCATGACCGGAAATTGCGCCCGCGAAGAGCGGATAGAACGCGAGAGAGAGCAGGGAGAGCAACAATCCCAGCGTGATCAGTTTCCACAGAACGCCGCGCGAGAGATGTTTTCTCGCCACAAATTGGGGAGTGCCATTGCGTAACTGCGGTGTTGTCACAGGTGTTGTTGGCAGCGTCACTCCGATCAGCGCCGGATGGGTCCCACGCGCGCGCAGTGAGCGCGATACGCTCTCACCTGGATTCTGCTTCATAAACTTCCCCGCTCAACAAACCTTGTTAGCTATAGTATGCGCCAAACATCAGCGCCTGTCAATCAATTGAACGAAAAACAATTACCCTGCGTTACAAAAAACGTAGCACAACCGAAATATAGCGAAGCCCGGCTATGGTTGTTCATTGTCCTCTTCGAGGAGCTGCTCGAGCGTTTTCAATGACTGGTGTGGATCAACGGTTTGCTTCAGGGCCTCCACCTGTGGGTCAGTACCATTCTCAAGGTCGGGATGAACTTGCCGCTGTTGATCGACCATCGTAATGAGTTTGCTTATCTTCTGATCGATAAGCAGGCTGACCTGTAGATCAAGTTGTGTGCGCCGCTCTACCATAGTGTTCTGTCGGTTCTGTGTAATCAAGATCATAGTTGCCTGGAGCAGCGCGCCCAGACTGAGTATGCCCACCAGCCACGTAAATGGCGGCGGGTCGAAGTCCCGCAAACCAAGTTTTGTCAGCAGGAGCGTAACTGCGATCCAGGCTGCCACAAAGGCTAAGATAATGACAAGAAATCTTGGCCGACCCAGAAAATTGGTAACATTCTCTATGGCGCGCTGCTGAGGGCTGGCCCTGCGTTCCGCGCTTTTATGTAAATCCGCGACGGCCTGAATATTTTCATTGGCCGGATCAATTACTTCACGTTCAAGCTCTTTACGAACGTCTTCCTTTTGCTGCGTAGTTGGCATCTTGCACCTCGGGTGATCTTCTTTCCATTCTGGTATTCCCAACCAGTATCTCGTCTTAACACGTCTATAAGCGAGGAAATGTGACGAACCTGCTTCCTGGAGCATATCGCGCTAATCAGATCAGTGTCTACATCCTTCAGGGTGAGGCAAAATCCAGTAGCGACACCCCTTGTGGGTGTCCCGTGCGCGGCTCTCATCCAGTGCCACGGACACCCACAAGGGGTGTCGCTACTGGATTCACCCACAAGGATGCAGAGCCTCAGATCACCGTGCATCTAATGACTATTCACACCCACATTCGGGACTGTCATCCCTTCGCTGCGCTCAAGGGCAAGCTC
>DAHVFL010000284.1 GCA_027316975.1 Chloroflexota bacterium
ATGTAGCGGTGGCTGGGTTCGTAGAAGATCAACCCCAGCAAATCCGCGCTCGCACTGATGGCGGCTTGAGCGTGTTCGGGAGCGCGCAGACCGCAGATTTTGACCTGCGTGCCAGTGTTTGCTCCCTGTAGCAGGGAGCGCATCTGGGCCGGAATATCGTGGGAGACTACCAGCGCTTCGCCTACCAGCATGGCCTGTACGCCAAAACGGGCCAGTCTCCTGGCGTCTGCTCGCGTGTGGATGCCGCTTTCAGCTACTACGACGCGATCTGCCGGGATGAGCGGTCGCAGTTCTCGAATGAGATGCGGGTTCATCTGAAACGTGACAAGATCGCGACTATTCACGCCGATGATTTGCGCGCCAGCCGCGACTGCGCGTTGCGCTTCCGCCGCGCTATGCACCTCCACAAGACAATGCAAATGCAGGCTGCTTGCGAGGCTCAATAAATGGCGTAACTGTGTTTCGTCGAGAATGGCGCAGAGTAACAGGATGGCATCCGCGCCCCACGCCCGCGCTTCGTAGACCTGGTACGCATCAAAGATGAAATCTTTGCGCAGCACCGGCACTTGCACGGTTTGTTTGATGGCTGTTAGATAGCCGGGCGAGCCGAGAAAGAAATGCGGTTCGGTAAGCACCGAGATGGCGGCTGCTCCATGTAATTCATAGGTGCGCGCAACCTCCACCGGGTCAAGCCGGGGGGCGAGCAATCCCTTCGAGGGCGAGGCGCGTTTGACTTCGGCTATCAGCTTGATATCTGAACCATTGCGCAGCGCCGCGTACAAGTCCCGTGGCGCGGGTTGCGCTGCCGCAAGGCGTTGAACTTCCTCTAAAGGGAGATCGCGTTTGCGTTCTGCCAGGTCGATTTTAGTCTGGGCGACGATTTTTTCGAGAAACATGTTTCACCGCGCCTGTGCATGGGAACAGGCAACGACATCTTCCAGTTTGCGCCGCGCTTTGCCCTCTTGCAGTGTAGCTCGCGCCAGCTTAACGCCTTCGACCAGCGAGTCAACCTGCTCGTTTGCCAGCAGCGCCGCGCCAGTATTGAGGCAGAGCATGTCGCTGGCCGCGCCGTTGAGCTGCCCGTTCAAAATTTCTTTGAGCAGCGCGGCGTTAAAAGCGGGATCGCCACCCTTGATCGCGGCGCGATTGCTGATGCGTGTAAGTCCTACCTCTTCCGGGGTGATGGTGTATTCGCGCAGTTCCTGGCCGCGCCGCACTTCGCATATCCTGGTTGGCGCGCCCAGTGAGCACTCGTCGATGCCGTCTTCGCCATGGATTATCAGCGCGTGCTGGCAGCCGAGATGCAGCAGGACTTCTCCCATTTTGCGCAGCAGCGAGCCGTCGGCCACGCCGAGCGCCTGGTAATGAGTATGCGCGGGATTGGTGAGCGGGCCGAGGATGTTAAAGACGGTGCGAATGCCGATTTCGCGGCGCGTCGGGCCAACATGCTTCATGGCGGGATGGTAAGCGGGGGCGAACATGAAGCCGAAGCCGACTTCCTGCACGCATCTTGCCACCTGTTCGGGGCCAAGATCGATACGCGCTCCCAATGCTTCCAGCACATCGGCGCTGCCGCAGCGACTGGTCGCCGAGCGGTTGCCATGTTTAGCCACGAATGCGCCCGCGGCGGCGGCGAGGATACCCGCGCCTGTTGAAACGTTGAACGTGCCCGATCCATCGCCGCCTGTGCCGCAGGTGTCCATAGCCTGCGCTGCCTGCTTATCGCTTAAATGTACCTGCACGGCCTTTGCGCGCATGACCTTTGCCAGCCCGGCAATTTCCTCGACGGTCTCGCCGCCCGGACGCAGGCGCAGGGCGGTGAGAAATGCGCCCATCTGTGCCGGGGTAGCCTCACCCGTCATAATCTCTTCCATCACTGCCACCGCTTCGCTCTCGGTGAGCGTCGTGCCGCTTGCGACGTGTGCGATTGCCTCGCGAATCATGGCTTGCTCCTCTCTTTTGTAGGGACGCGATCAATCGCGTCCGCATTAGAGGACGCGATCAATCGCGTCCCTACATGCATTGCCAGAAAATTACGCAATACGTCTTTGCCAACGGGCGTCATGATGGATTCGGGATGAAATTGCACGCCTTGCACCGGGTGGGTGCGGTGACGCAATCCCATAATCAGTCCGTCTTCTGTTTCTGCGGTGATCTCCAGTTCAGCCGGGAGGGTGGCGCGCTCGACGATGAGGCTGTGGTAGCGGTTGGCTTCAAACGGTCGGGGCAGGTCGTTAAGTATGCCCTGTCCCTGGTGGTAGATCAGCGACGTTTTGCCGTGCATCGGTTCGGGAGCGCGCACGACATGGCCGCCGTAGACCTGCCCGATAGCCTGGTGGCCCAGGCACACGCCCAGTGTAGGGATGCGCGGCCCAAAGGTTTCGATGATTGCGCAGGACATACCGGCTTCATCCGGTGTGCATGGGCCGGGTGAGACGACGATATGATCGGGCCGCATGTCTTCGATGTCAGCCAGGGTTAGCGAGTCGTTGCGCTTCACCTGCACCTCTGCGCCCAGTTCGGAAAGATACTGGTAGAGGTTGTAGGTGAAGCTATCGTAGTTGTCGATCAATAAAAGCATGGCTCCTCCTGCTTTTTCGTTGTTCCAGAGAACCAGGGCGGGTCAGGCCCCGCCCCCACCACCTGTCATCCTGAGCGCAGCGAAGGATCTCTGGCTGGGCCGGACGCAGATCCTTCGCTGCGCTCAGGATGACAGCAAGGCTGAAGTGAACGCCTCCAGGACTTGCCCCCGCCCTGGTTCACCTGATGAGGCGATTACCTCGGCGTCATTGAGGGCGCGTAACAGCGCCCGCGCTTTGTTCAGGCTTTCCTGGTATTCTTCGTCCGGTTGCGAGTCGGCGACGATGCCGCCTCCCGCCTGGATGTAGGCGATGCCGTCGCGCATCACCATTGTGCGCAGGGCGATGGCCGTGTCCAGGTTGCCGGAATGACTGAAGTAGCCGACCGCGCCGGCGTAGACTCCACGCTGTGTTCCTTCCAGTTCGCTGATGATCTGCATGGCGCGGATTTTGGGCGCGCCCGATACGGTGCCAGCCGGGAAGCCCGCTCGCAGCGCGTCATAGGGCGTGATTTCGGGTCGCAATTGTCCGGTGACGTTGGAAACCAGGTGCATCACGTGTGAATAGCGTTCGACTTCCATAAGCTGAGTTACCTGCACGCTGCCTGGCACGCTCACTCGTCCCACGTCGTTGCGCCCCAGGTCCACCAGCATGACGTGTTCGGCGCGTTCTTTGGGATCGCTTTGCAAATCGTCGGCTAACTGCTGGTCGCTCCGGGGGTCGGTTCCCCGTTTGCGCGTGCCTGCGATGGGATGGATGGTCACTTCACCATCTTCGACGCGCACAAGCAGTTCTGGGGATGCGCCAATGATGTGTATGTCGTCCAGGTCGAGGAAGAACATATAGGGCGAGGGATTGATGGCGCGCAGGGCGCGATAGACGGTGAATGGCGCGGCGTTGACGTGGCGGCTCAAACGCTGCGAAAGCACTACCTGGAAGATATCGCCCGCCCGAATATATGCCTGGGCCTGCTCAACCATAGCCTCAAATTCTGGCTGCGTGCGGTTGGAACGCACGCGCGCCGCTTCGCTGTCATGCTGCCGTGCAGGTTCCTCCGGCAGGCGCGGCGGCTGGCGCAAACGCTGCTGTACATCTTCGATGATGGTAAGAACGCGCCGGTATTCGGCTTCCAGGTCCGCGGCGTCGAGATGGAGATGGGTGACGACGCGCACACGGTGCTTGAGATGGTCAAACACGAGTACGGTTTCGGTAAAACAGAAAATGGACCGGGGCAAGTTCAGTTCATCGTGTGCAGGAACGGGCAATCGCTCGAAGCGCGCCGCCACTTCGTAGGCCAGGTAGCCGACTGCGCCGCCATGAAAGACCGGTAGTTCATCGCGTGTCATGCCGGTTGGGCGTACCAGGCGATACTGTCCCAATTCGGCCTGAATGAAGTCAAGCGGGTCGTGGCAGGTAATTTGCTCAAGCGAAAAAGAGCGGTTGATGCTGTCTTCCTCGATGTCTGACACGCGGGCGCGGCGCAGTGTGGCCGTTTCGCCCTGCTGTGTCATGACAAGGTAGGGGTTGATGCCGGTGAACGAGTAACGCGCTATGCGCTCGCCGCCCGCCACGCTTTCTAACAGGAAGCTATAGGGGCCGAGCGCGGTTTTGCAATAGGCCGACACGGGTGTGTCCATGTCCGCGAGTACATCGACGCATATGGGCAAAAGTGGTTTGCGCGGGTCGGCTCTATTGCTGGTGTGATCCGCTTCACGCGTTCGCCGAATTTCTTCGAGCGTTGGATAGTCCATCATTATACCTGCCTGTCGTTTTGTTTTTCTGATAATTTGTTTTAGCCCAGGCCCACCACATCCTTGATGCGTTGGAGTGTGGCGGCGGCTGTGGGGCGTACCGCGTCGGCTCCCTGCTTGAGGATGTTCTCCAGCGCGGGCAGGTCGTTCATCAGTTCATGGTAGCGTGCCTGGATAGGCGCGAGCGTGGCAACTAACTGCTCGGTGAGCGCGGCTTTGAAATCACCGTAGCCTTTGCCCGCGAACTCGTCCTCGATCTGCTGCGGTGATTGCTCCGTGAGCAACTGGTAGATGCTCAACAGGTTGTAGATGCCGGGGCGATTCGAGTCAAATGTCACCAGGCGCTCCGAGTCCGTGGTAGCACGCTCAATCTTCTGTGTGATGGTTTTAGCATCATCCAGCAGATTGATGCGCGAATTGGGATTCGGGTCGCTCTTGCTCATCTTCTTCGTCGGATCGTCCAGCGACATGATACGCGCGCCTACCTCGCGAATCTGGTCCTGCGGGACAATGAAGACCTGCTGACCGAAGTGCGAGTTGAAACGCTGCGCCAGGTCGCGGGTGAACTCGATGTGCTGGCGCTGGTCGTCGCCCACCGGAACGTAATGAGCCTGGTGAAGCAGGATGTCGCAGGCCATCAGGACGGGGTAACACAGCAGGCCCGTGGGAACGCTCTCTATGTTCTCGCCAGCCTTCGATTTGAACTGCGTCATGCGGTTCAGCCAGCCGAGCGGCGTAAAGCACTCCATGATCCAGCTAGCCTCGGCGTGTTCGCGCACATGCGATTGTATGAACAGCTTGCAGTAGCGCAGGTCCAGCCCTGCGGCCAGGTAGATTGCCGCGAGCTGGCGGGTGCTGCGGTGCAACTCCTTCGGGTCAATCGGCAGCGTGATAGCGTGCAGATCGACGATACAGAAGATGTTGTCGTACTGCGCCTGCGTCTGCGTCCAGTTGCGTATCGCGCCCAGGTAGTTGCCCAGGTGCAGGTTGCCCGTCGGCTGAATGCCGGAAAAGACTCGTTTCTTCACGGGCGCGCTCGCAGCAGACAGAGCCGGTTCAGGCTTGACATCGTTGTTCATGTTGACAGCCATATAGAATACCTCCTCACATAATGGAATACTGGACAATAAAAAACGCCACTCTTCCCTTGCAAGGGACGAGAGGCGTAAAGCTTTCGTGGTGCCACCCTGATTCAGATCGACCGCGCGCCTGTCTCATAAAACAGGTGCCGGTGATCCCTTTTTGCCGGATACGCTATGATATCCTGTCCTCAGTAACGGGGGACGTTCCGAATGAGTCCTACTGGTTCTTGCCAGAATGTTCGCTCATTTGCTCCCAGGCCCATTCTACGAGTGCTTACGTGTCGGATTGCACCAGTCCCGACTCTCTATAACGGAAGCAATGTCGTATACTCTTCCTGTTCAGCGCTTTCTCTCTGTTTTTGTTTCTGTGAAGAGTATACCGGGGACTATGCGGGTTGTCAAGCGTTTTTGGGGAAAATCCTTCCTGCCTCTGGTTTTATCATATCTTCTATCTTCATCCTGAATGGGCCTATTCTAGCTTTTCAGAAGTAGATCAGACATGTGGAGAGAGTGCCTGTCATCCTGAGCGTAGCGAAGGATGACAGGCAGAACAGGTCTCACATTCGCTTACGGGAAGGCTTATCTCCACATGTCTGGGAGTAGATTTTAGCGCCGCGACGGCGTCGATGAAGTACTCAGCCGTGCTATGAGCGCTGGCACGTTTTCATACGATGAAGTCTGGTTTGGCGATATGCAGGTACCGCCCATCGAGGAGCTTGCAACGCGCTTCGGCGATGCCGGAAGCCAGCGCATCCACCAGGGTTCTTTCTCTATCCGCGATTGGTGGATAGATTGCGCGCGGCGCGCCGACCGGGGGCGAAGATGAGGTAGACTTTTGGACATGCTGGCTTTTGTTTGAAGTCGTCGCTTTAACATACAGAAGTTCATTGCTGTCTTAGTACAAGCTATCATAAGTCTATTCCGAGTTTGGCGAAAGGAGGAGAGTGAGATAGACGAAATACTCCGGCGAAATCATTGCGAGAACTATCGCAAAACGTTTCGCCGTTCTCTTCATGTTACAGTCAGCGCTGATG
>DAHVFL010000285.1 GCA_027316975.1 Chloroflexota bacterium
GAATCCGGGCGAATCACGCCACCACGAGGACAAGCACAAGGCCCCCACCCTTCCCCACGTCCTCCCCTTGTCCCTACAGGACGGGCAACGCGCATTGCTGCATTTGGTCGGCAAAGATCATCAGGGCGCGTCTCGGGTGGCCCAGGGCGACCGTAAAGGTCCCCGCCCTTACAATGATTACGATGAGGGGGCGGGTGGGGGGCGGGTGGTTGCGATGGTGTCGGATGTTGCGGGGTTGCAGGAAGGCGTGAAAGCCGTGCAGGGCGGACTGGATGGCGTGTTCGCTGGCTCCCCTGGCGCGCATGAGTTCGCAGACGTGGTTGAGGATGTCCTGGCGCTGCTGGCGGGAAAGTTCCTGTCGTTCGCGGTCGATGGCGTTGAAGATGGCGTCGTCGGTGAGGTTTTGGGTAGACATGTGCGGGGTCCTTTCTGATGTTGAGAAGGGGATGGTTTCTGCGATGGATGCAGATGGGGTGTGAGATAAGGGGACTGGCGATTGGGGAAGGTGATGACTACGGGGGACGATGATACGCGAGCAAGCAGGCTCTGATTTGATTATATATGGGAATGAGAGGAAATGCAAGGTTTTTACAGGGTTTCTGGGTTCCGCGACAATTGTGACAGGACGACCGCGAGAGGCGAGACGACCTTTGAGGAGTCGGGAAGCCCTCATTTCAACGACAAGCGGGGGCCAGGGCGACCGCAAGGGTCGCCCGTACCATATACGGATCGGGGGCTGAGCGATTAATTGTTGGTGTAACCGTTGTATCGAATGCAGGATTGCATATGATTGGTGGCAATTGTGCAGTGGTGTGGTGGGGAGAAAGGCGACCGCAAGGGTCCCAGGGCGACGCAAGCGTCCCCGCCCGGCATCCACACTGCCCCCGCCCCTACAGAATTGATACCCAATAGATATTAGACTTGAGAGCCACCAAATGTACTCACCCATTGCTCGAAAGTTTTTGAGTACGCTTTATACCATGCCGGACCATGTGGATATGTCTCTTGAAGTTGCAAGATGTTATCAAATAGCAATCGAATATCTGCAATAGTTATGCTATGCATCTTTATATGCTCTAATAATTGGAGTACTTGCTTAAGTTCCAGAGCTATGACAGGGGTAGGGGTTGGTTTCTCAAAGTTTTTCCAGTAGGAAGCTTTATAAAACGCATCTACTGTATTAGGATCAAGCTTCTTTGCTATAAAGAGACCATATACTGGCTTGTCGTGGCTTTCCTCGATTACTTTGAAGACATGTCGTGTAACAGGTTCACCTTCTGCAGCAAACTGACGACTTCCACTCATTAACGTCATTTCGCAGACAAGTTTGAAATCTTCATACGTGAAAGTCAAATCGGCTGCACCACCGCGCGCATGGTGAACAGGATGAATATCATCATCGATTTTAAAGCCACGCGTTGAACTGATTGGCCCAACCAGGGCATTTATTGCGAGAAATAATCGCCAGATAGCCCACTCAAAATAGGCTGGCGCGTAAATTTCGCGGCCAATCAAGCTGCTATCTCTAATATTTTCCAGGTATTCCTCAATATCTCCTAGCGCAGATTGTGAGCGCTGAGCATAGTAGAATTGTATCTCGCGCAATTCACGCAATTGCTCTCGTAGCTTTTTTTCGTATCCTTGCAAAGTAAGCAATGTCTCCTTTGCAGGATGGCCTGGTAGCGTGAGAGTTTTACCTACTTGTTCTGCAAGTTCGATAATTCGATGTTCAAGCATTGCAATTTCCTTTAGCAGAAATTGTTGATTATCAGTTGGCAGAGACGGAGATTCAGGGTTGTAGAACACATCAAGGTAGTTGCTATTAGCAATGAGCGTTGGGTTATCTGTCAGAATAGTCTGAATGAATAGCAAACGCGCTTCTGAGATAGCCAGTTTGTTCCCGCGCAATGTTAGCAGACCAGACATGAACGCATAGCGGCTATTGCTATCAGCATAATCCATTAACGTGTCTCGTTGCAGTCCCAATCCATTAGCAACTTCCTTCATTCGCTCAAAAGCAAACCTGGTTTTGGCAACTTTACCTGAAACAGAATCATAGGTAGTGCGAAATGCTTTAATATTTGAGAAAGCAGCCTCGAAAGCTGCATCATCTTCTGTACTCAAGCTGATTACATAGAGACCGATCTCAAACTTGGTAAGTCCGATAAGTTGCTCGTCATACGCTCGCTTGAGAAAGCGTAGAAGTAAGCGAAAAGGGCGCAATTGAAATCCTGAGACTGGTTCTAAGGGAGAGGGAATTTGATACTTTAACAATTGCCGCAGAAAGATATTCTCCTCAAGATTGGAATGCTCGATGAGTAGCGTCCCCACCGGGGTTATATCCCACGCTTTGCCGCGTGACCAATCTGTGACAAACCCCAACTGCTTAAAGGTGCTGGCAAATTTTCTTCCACCATCATCGCCCTCTACCGCTCGTTCAGAGTCCACCAGTCCGGCCATGACCAACTCATTGAGAAATTCCTGCTGCTCTTCTCCTCTGAAAGGCCGCCCGCTCATTTTCGCTCTGAAAAGCTGTAGAGCCTCTCTTAGCCGGTATGGGTTGCGAACCGTTGTATTCCCGATGTTCCAGGTTTTCATCGGCAGCTGCTACCTTTTCTATATTATTGGCTAATATGCCACAAACAAATATTCCTGTACCGCGTTATTTTGATTGCCTACTTTGTGTGAATGTGTACCAAATGAGTATCTGTGTTCGATATCATGGACTTCAACAGTATTCTTAATGGATTTGAGCATTTCGGTTAATTCTTCGCGTTTGGGCAACGAATTGGAAGAGTATGAGACTACAAGGATACTGTTGGAGAACTGCCGAAAGAGTTGCTCGAATGCGCCGTAGACCTGGGTGCGCGAATCGAAGGGAGTATAATACTTGCGCAGCTTTTTTGTCTTCGTCTGATGCAGGATTTCGACGCCCTGCCAGTAGCAGCTAAGTCCTTCCAGAAAGTGGTAGCGGCGCAGATAATCATTATCAGAGAGGGGAGTATAGTAGGGTGGGTCTAAATATACCAGGTCGGGAGAAACGTCCAGACTAAAAACATCCTGGTTGAGCGCGAGATTTTTCTGGCCGTTATCGAATACAGCATCATTCAAAAGCTTGATGGCTGCAAGCAACTGATCTCTCAACGAAAGTTGAAGATCTTTTCTGCCATCATCATAACGATGACCGACATACGTAAATACCCCGCGTGGTCGCCGCTTGATACAGGCTCGATTAAGAGCAGAAATAGCCAGCGAGCGTTTATAGGGTGAAGCCAATTGTTGGATATTCGCCACTGTGTTCTCAAGAAAGAAATTGTCTTCATCTGAATAATAGATATTTTCAAAAGTCTGTTGAATGAAATTACCTCGATGCGCATTTGGTTCAAGCAGCAGCATCACGTCGTCTTCTGAAAGTCGCTCATCAGCATTTGCCACCAGGGCATTGACCATATGATAAGAATATTTCAAGAAATCGTTGGCAATGACGGTTTTCCCCTGCCCCTTAAACATATAGCTAACGCATCCACTACCACTGAACGCATCCACTACCGTTGTAAAAGGAAGATGCTTTATCGCGTCCCAGATGGCAGGAAGTATTCCCTGCTTGCTTCCCATAAAGCGGGTTGGTGGGTAGTCTGGCGGTATGTCGAATAATGTCCGCATACGATAAGCACCTCTTTCACTTCGCCCCGTTTGTTTGGGTCCTTATTAATATTGCGCCTGGCCGCCACCTCAACAATTTTGCAATCCCTATAAATGTCCAGAATGAAATCACAATACGAATTGCTCGCCAGTACACTGCAATCCTGTTGTGCTAATTTCTTTACTGCATGTGCCAGCAGGCGTTGGTCTTCTATATAAAAGAACTCGGTAGTGTAGCGTTTGAAGTCAGAAAATTTAGAAATAGGATGGTAGGGCGGATCAAGATAGACAAGATCGCCGGGCTGTGCATAATGGTCGAGCGTTTCTTGATAGCCTGCGCAATGTAATTCTACGTTGCGCAGAGCATAGCTGGCAGCCCTCAGTCGTTCGGTATCACAGATGATGGGATTGGTATATCTTCCAAATGGGACATTAAATTGTCCCTGCTTATTCACACGATACAATCCGTTAAAGCATGTTCTATTAAGATAAAGTAGACGGGCAGCACGTAAAACCGCGTCTTGTGGCACCTCTGCGCGTAATGAATAATAAAACTCCTCAGAGTAGGAGTACGTACTCAATACTGTTATGAGGTCCTCTACTCTGTCGCGTACAACCGTATAACAATTGATGAGTTCCGGGTTAGAGTCGGCCAGTACAGCCCTTGTGGGCTGCAACGCGAAAAATAATGCACCTCCACCAACAAATGGCTCGACATAGGTGTTAAAGCGGGCAGGAACGTAATGCAGTAAAGCCGGAAGTAGCTGCGTTTTCCCACCTACCCATTTGAGGAAAGGCGACGCATTTCTTGTTGGGTATGCAATAGCCATGGTTGAGTATCTTTCAGAAATAGATTGCTTAGTTAGCATTGTACATGTAAACAGGCCATCTGGCAATAATTATATACCAAATGTTCTATTCTTCCTACATATATCTTAACGTGCTACAGAAAGTTAGTAGCACATTCGCTGCGAGAGGTGAGGCGATTTCTTTTGCAGATGAGGGTGATGGTGAGGGGGAATATGAGGTGTTGAGCGCGCAGGCGGAACGGAAACTAGCTGCTGAGTATTCCAGCGGGCTGGCTTTTGTGCTGTTCATTTGGGGGCGGTGTGAGTAATAAGGAATAACCAAAGATGCCCTGTCAGTCCCCTTAGCTTGTCTCTCGGCGCTTTCATCGTCTATAATCGTCATAGGCCTGGCTGGTTGAATACTGAAAGGTTTTAATGTATGTTGGTTCAAGCGGATATATATAAGATGCTGGTCAATGGGGATGCGTGGGGGGAGTGGAGCGGCTACCAGTTGCCGGTAAGCGACCAGTATGTCACGATCTGGGCGCCGCGTGGCACGAAGCGGCACTGGAAACCGCACAAGTGGAAGCCTGATTTCTTTTTTTCGGAAAAGCATTCGCTGTCGTACTTCTGGCCGGGCGCGTGGTATACCATTCATATTGGCTACTTTGAGGACGGTTCCTTCTCTGACGGGTATTGCGATATCATCCTGCCGACGCCGGATTACAGCGGCACGTCACGCGAACTTGTGTATACCGACCTGTATATCGATGCAGTTATACGCGAGGATGGCAGCGTTTACACGAAAGACCAGGCCGTTTTTGATCGCGCTGCCCTGCGCTTTCCTATCGTGGAAGAATCGCGCCAGAAGGCCTTTGAAGCGTTGGAGTGGGTGGAGGAACACGCAAGACACTGGAGCGGGCCGTTCGCTATCATACCGCGCCACCTGCCGCGCACCGATTGGGAGAAGCTTAGCCCTGAAAAGATCCGGGCGGAAATGCGCGCCGCAGTGGCCGGTAATCAGGAAGCGCGATGATACCCGAAACCTTGCACATTCAGCTTGTCCACTATGGCATCACCGTCACGGACGAGGTCGCGCTGCGCGAAGCATTGGAGGAGCGCGTCGAGACCTATACCCTCTTCAAACTGGCTCCCTGGCCTGCGCGCCGCTGGAAATGTCGCTACCGTTTGATGTTGCGCGACGATATGTACGACGCGCAGAGCGCCGCCGAAGCTTACGCGCTGGGCTTGCTGGCGGCGTTGACGGCACCGCCTTCTGCGTAGGAAGGCGCGTTTAGCCGGGCGGGGCAACGGGACCAGGGCGGGGGGGCCGCGAGAGCGGCGAAGCCCCGCCCGTACCCTGTACGGACGCGGGACAGTTCAGAACAATTCACGGTACACGATTACTGGGCGGGGGCAACGGGACCAGGGCAGGGGCAAGCCCTGCCCGTACCCTATACGGATGAGGGACAGTTCAGAACAATTCACGATTACCAGGGCAGGGGCAGAGCTACAGCCCGTACCCTATACGGACGCGGGACTGAGCCGGGGCTTGCTCATTAGCGCCAACGTAAGCCGAAAAGTGTCCGTGTTCAAGTGCGTAAGTGAACATCCACAGGGTCGCGCTGCCCGCTCTGTCATCCTGAGCGCAGCGAAGGATCTCTCGCGGGGCAGTGCTCAGATCCTTCGCTGCGCTCAGGATGACAGAGCGGGCAGCGCCAGCGGCGTCACGATCCTGGCGTCTGGGCAGTGCTCAGATCCTTCGCTGCGCTCAGGATGACAGAGCGGGCAGCGCCAGCGGCGTCACGATCCTGGCGTCTGGGCAGTGCTCAGATCCTTCGCTGCGCTCAGGATGACAGGGGTTCTAGTTCGGTCAGGCGGCGTTGCAGGAAGGCGCGTTCGCGTTCGTTCTGGCAGAGTTTGAGGGCAAGGGTATAGGCGCTGCGGGCTTCGTCGAATCGTCCGGCGCGGCGCAGCAGGTCGGCGCGGGCTGAGTG
>DAHVFL010000286.1 GCA_027316975.1 Chloroflexota bacterium
GTAGATGGCTTCGGCTGCCCACATGGTGGTATCCAGCCCGACATAGTCAAGCAGGGTAAATGGCCCCATTGGATAGCCGCAGCCCAGCATCATTGCGCCATAAATATTTCCCCCTCTCCTGATTTTCCTTCCCTGGAAAGCCTGTGATTTCCTATAGCCAGAGACTACGATTTCGCACATACAAAATTCCGTATAGTCTGGGCCGGGCCATCCTTCGCCAGAAAGACAATCGTATAATGGTTCAGTTCCGGATAGTTCACGAACTGGCAATCTTTAATATTTGCAAGCATTTCTTCGGCAACTGCTCCGGTCAACAACTGGTCGTCAGGGGTAAACAAACCCTGTCCTGCTCTCAAGAGCAAGGTGGGTACCTCTACACGCGGCCAGAGCAACTCGGGTTTGTACTCATAGATGCCCATCTGGTCTTCATACACACCTGCCGGGTAGCCCTTGGAAATAACTGAGCCATCATGCTGGTGAAACACGTCGTGCGCGAAGTAAATATCCAGGTACTCATTCCAGTACGGGCCGAGGAATGGGGCAAACTTGAGACGTTGAATGTATTCATCGAATGAGGCGACGGGCGTTCCCAGGCGACCAATAGAAGCTGTCAGCCAGGCTGGTTGCTCTTCGAGCGTGCGCCACGGGAGATGACCGCCACCATCCATAAGAATGAGTTTGCTCAATGTATCAGGATAGCGAGCTGCGAAATTCAGTCCGATCATAGCACCCAGCGAATGGCCAATCACGCTTGGGCGATCCAGTTCCAGGGCGTCAATTATTTCCGCGAGATCATCCGCGTGAATGGATAGGGAATAGCCACTTTCCGGTTTATCGCTATCCCCGCGCCCGCGCAGATCATAAGCGAAGACACGATGCGAGTTGGATAACTCATCAGCCAGGGCCTGAAAACAAAAGGCATTGGCGGTAATGCCATGCACGCATAGAATCGGCGGCCCCTGTTCTCCCCATTGTAGATAGTGAAAGGTCAAATCTCCCGCGATGATATACTCATCGCGTACTGGACTCACCGGCATAGTTTGCTCCTTCTCGTTGGAATTGCTGCCACTTCTCCATGGCCGTCTCTATTAAGGGTACACCTTCCTCATATCGCTGTTTGGGCGATCTCCACCGGGTCTTGCCTCCCCGCAGCGTGATGCCGCGCACAAAAACATGCTTCATAATGCTCAGGTAACGCTCCATTTCGGGCGCGAAAATCAGCGCGACCGTGCTATCCTCCATGTAGAAGTACTGTCCATGCTGCCTGTGCCAGTGTCGAATGTCTTGCCGGGAGGTGACAATCTCATTATGCAACCCTTCATCGAGATCATACCCGGTCTCGCCCCAGGGAAAGCAGTGCATATGCGCGTGAAAGACGGTCTGCCGAAAAATGCCATGTTCCCAGTAGACGGGAGGCGCATAAAAGCGCGTGAAAAATTGCTGTACTTCGCTTTTTAAGGCGAACAATTCTGCATCCAGCGCGCCTGGCACATCTCCATAGCAGGTATAGTGGCTTTTAGGGATGATAAGAATGTGTCCTTCCACAAGCGGGGCATGGTCAGCCGCCAGCAAAAAATGCGGAGTCTCTTTCAGAATGTGGGTAATGTCATGATAATTGCAAAATGCGCAATCAGGATCGTATAATTCGGCATCGACGGAAAAGCCGCTTCCGTTTTGCATGTACGAGGCTCCTTCTATACACAGGACTACTGTACACATCTTAGCACATCGCAGCTTTATCCAGCATGACGAAACCCGGCCTCGTTCATAGTCAAAGGTTGTCCTTCGCCTGGTATGCCCGCGTCCACAACTTCCGCAACCAAAAGTGTTGAGTCGCCCGCCTCGATGCTATGGCGCACTTCGCAGGCTACCCAGGCCAGCGCGTCAGGCAATAGTGGGCAGCCGTTTGCTCCCAGCGAGTACTCGATGCCGGTCAATTTATCAGGATGGTGGATGGCCGATTTCCCCAGTTTGCCCGCCAGTTCTCGCTGACCAGAACGCAGCACGTTCACTGTAAACTTGCGGCTGCGCTGGATCATAGGCAGAGATTTCGAATCATTTTCGACCGAAAGAGCCACCATTGATGGCTCGAATGAAGCCTGGGTTATCCAGTTGGCGGTAAAGATGTTGACTTCACCTCGATCGGCGCAGGATACGGCAAACAGGCCATACGTAAAAGAACGTAGCGCCTGTTTTTTTGCATTGGCATCCATGTAGTAGTACTCCTTTTTGGATTTACGTAGTGAATTTCTTATAGTCATTAACTATACAACGCTACAGACAAACGCCAGAGCAAAAAGGGGAATGGTACTCTACTCATGCTGGCGCAACCTGTAGCGTTGTACCTTGCCTGTACCAGCACGCGGCAAAGCATCGCAAAATTCGATAGCGCGTGGATACTTATACGGAGCAATGCTTTGCTTGACGAAATCCTGCAATGTGCGTGCCAGGGCCGCATCTCCGCTATAGCCAGGCAAGAGTACCACGAAGGCCTTGATGATAGTACCGCGTTCGGCATCGGGCGCGCCGACAACGGCGCATTCGGCTACAGCAGGATGCATGAGTAATGCACCTTCCACCTCCGGCCCGGCGACGTTGTAGCCAGCTGTGATAATCATATCGTCGGTGCGCGCCTGGAACCAGAAGTAGCCATCGCTATCCATCAGATATGCATCACCGGTGAGGTTCCAACCGTTCTGCACATAGGTGCGCTGGCGCTCGTCAGCCAGGTAGCGACACCCGGTTGGTCCTTTCACCGCCAGCCGCCCTACTGTATTGGGTGGCACCTCCTGACCATCCGCGTCAACGATACAAGCCTGGTAACCAGTTACCACTTTGCCTGTAGCGCCAGGACGTACTTCGTGGCCTGCGGAGGCTATGAAGATATGCAGCATCTCTGTTGAGCCGATGCCATCAACTATCTCTATGCCGGTCGCCTCACGCCACAGTGTGCGCGTCGAGACTGGCAGCGATTCGCCCGCGGAAACACACTGTTGCAGCGTCGAGATGTCAAACTTGCTGGCAATCCCTGCCATCTGGCGATAGAAGAGCGGGCTGGACCAGGCGATTGTTGCACGGTACTTCCCGATAGCCGAAAGCAGGCTTTCGGGGGTCAACTTTTCCAGCAAGACCGTCGCTGCCCCTACGCGCAGCGAGAAGATAAGCAGCGCGCCAAGTCCAAAAGTAAAAGCCAGGGGAGGCGTTCCGATGCAGATATCATCCTGTGTCATATGAAGAATCGATTTAGGGAAGCAATCGCAGGCCGCGAGGATATCGCGATGAAAATGCATAGTTGCCTTCGGTTGCCCCGTTGAACCGGAGGTGAATGCAATCAAAACGGTATCTTCTGCGGCTGTATCCACCGCGCTAAAAGGCTCGTTCCAGGCTGACATGCGCGTCTCAAGTCCTTCGGAAGAAGCATCGTTGAAATAGACAATCTGTTGAAGCACCGGGCAACGCTGTTGCGCCGCTTGTAGTTCGGCATCTAGCCGCCGGTCGCAAATGGCTGCGCTGATCTGCGCTTTTTCAATGATGTCTACCAGTTCTTTTTCACGCAACAGAGGCATCGTCGCTACCACGATTAGCCCGGCTTTAGCAATGGCGCACCAGCAAACGGCCATCATGGCGTTATTCGCGCCGCGCAGCAACACGCGATTGCCGGGTACCAGTCCCATATCATGCGTCAGCACATGAGCCACCCTGTCCACCTGTGCTTGCATCTGCGTATAGGTCAGAATACCATCTTCGCCGATAATCGCCGGGCGATCGCCGTTTCCCTGTTGAACATGCACATCCAGTAGTTCAACAATGCAATTCAGTCGTTCGGAATAGAGTACTTCGGGGATGGTGAAGATCAGGTCGGGCCACTGGTCACGCGGTGGCAAATTGTCACGTGCAAAGGTATCGATGTGAGATGAATACACATTCATTGTGTTCCCTCCTTGCATACATTCATTGTACGTTCAGACTTCTCTCTTATTTTTTGTCACGCCCGACCAGTTCGCGGGCGATAATGACCCGCTGAATATGGCTGGTTCCCTCGTAAATTTGCAACCCTTTGATGTCGCGATAGAAGCGTTCGACGGGATATTCGTTGGAATAGCCGCGATTACCATGCAGCAACACAGCCTGGGAAGCGGCATGCATGGCGGCCTCGGTCGCGAAAAGTTTGGCAATGGAGGAGGCCTTTGTGGCAGGCAATCCCTGATCTTTAACCCAGGCCGCGCGATAGACGAGCAATCGAGCGGCTTCCACACCGGCGGCCATGTCGGCCAGTGTGGCCTGTACCATCTCGAAATCGGCGATGCGCTGGTTGAACTGGCGACGCTGCGTGGTATAGGCTACACTGGCATCCAGGCACGCTTGCGCGATGCCAACCGCGCCGGCTGCTACGCCAATGCGACCGCGATCAAGCGCGGACATGGCGATCTTGAATCCCTCGCCGGGCTGACCCAGCAGCGCGCTTTTTGGCACGCGGCACTCCCTCAAGGTGATATGCGCGTGTTCGGAGGCGCGGTGTCCCAGTTCCCTACCAGGCATGGGCAGGCGGTGAATTCCGGGGTTATCGGTCTCAACCAGAAAAGCGCAGATACCACTGTGCCTTAGCGATCTATCCATTGTGGCGAAGACAATAGCAAGATGCGCGCTGGTGCCATTGGTGATCCAGATTTTCTCACCATTAAGCACGAAGTGATCGCCGTCGTCTCTGGCGCTCATCTCCATGCTGGCGGCATCCGAACCCGCCTCCGGTTCGGTCAGCGCATAGCAGCCAATCCATTCACCACTGGCGAGCAGGGGCAGATAGTGCTGTTTTTGTATCTCTGTACCCCAGTCCTGAATGCACATAGATACCAGGCCAGCGTGGACGGTCAGAAAACCACGCACCGAGGAGTCCGCCCGGCCTAATTCTTCGCACAATAGCGCGTAACTGACACAATCCATGCCGGAGCCGCCATAGGCCGGGTCAACCGGTCCCGCGAGAAAACCCAGTTCTCGCATACGCTTCACCAGGTGCAGGGGAAACTCACCCCTTTCGTCGGATTCGCGTGCCACGGGCGCAACCTCTTGCTCAGCGAATTGGCGCGCTTTTCGTTGTACCTCTTGTTGGGCTGAGGTCAGCGCAAAGTCCATACTCTGTACCTCTAGTGATCGACGACTGCCATTCCCTCGATTTCAATGAGCGCTTCGTCCTGAAAGAAACGCGAAATCTCAAAGAGCGCCATCGCCGGATAGTATGCTCCAAAGAACAAGCGATGCGCCTGCCCCAGTTGCTTGAGATGCGCCAGGTAGTCATCGCGGTCGCGCACAAAAATATTGAGCTTAGTGATGTCCTGCATCTTGCCGCCTGCCACCTCCACGACCACCCTGAAATTATACAGAATTTGCTCATACTGGGCAACAATATCTCCCGGCGCAATGATGCGTCCCCCCGCATCGCTTCCCGTCTGGCCCGCCAGGAAGATCAGGCGTCCCCCCGTCACGGCGATGCCATGACTGAATCCTACAGGCCGCGCCAGCGACGGCGGGTTAACAATCTGTTTTTCCATAAAATGAAGTCCCTTATCTGGTTGAAGTATCACCAATGCTGGTTATGGCTTACGAAACTCAGGTTTAGACTTAGACTGAAACGCTTCATAGAACGCGCGGTGATCATCGCCCATCAGCATCAAGGCCTGGGCCTGGGCCTCGGCTTCGATAGCGGAGACCAGGTCCATGTGTAGTTCCTGGTTGAGCATACGCTTGGTCATGGAAATCGCCAGCCTGGGGCCATCAGCCAGGCGTTTCGCCCATTGGTACGCGGCTGGCAGTAGTTCCGCGTGAGAGACGACGCGGTTCACAAGCCCAGAGCGTTCGGCGGTAGTAACATCGATGGTATCGCCCAGAAGCAACAATTCAAAAGCGCGTCCCATGCCTATTATACGGGGTAAGAGATAGCCCGCGCCCATATCCGCGCCCGTCAGTCCCACTTTTGTGAAGAGAAAAGCGAAGCGCGCGCGCTCGGAGGCGATGCGCAGGTCGGAGGCCAGCGCGAGTACAGCTCCCGCGCCGGCAGTCATGCCGTTGAGCGCCGCGATAATTGGTTTATCGAGCATCCGCATGTTTTGTACCACCGCTCCAGTCATGCGCGTAAATTCCAGATGACCCTGCATATCGCGCTTGAACAGTTCGCCGATGATCTCATGCACATCTCCACCGGAACAGAAATTATTCCCTGCTCCTGTGAGAATTACGGCGCGTACTGTATCGTCGGTGCGTAATGACTCGAACAGGTCGCGTAATTCGGCGTATATATTGAAAGTGAGCGCGTTCATTACTTCCGGGCGATTAAGTGTGACAGTGGCGACTCCATCGCTGACTTCATAGAGAAAATCGTAAGCCATCTTTAGCCTCCTGATCCATGTGTTAAGACATGACTC
>DAHVFL010000287.1 GCA_027316975.1 Chloroflexota bacterium
CGCTGCGCTCAGGATGACAGCCTCTTCCGGCGCGTTTCAATAATCCTACCAGTGAAAGCACTTCTCCCCCACCCCCGTCCTTACAATGACTACGAGTGGAGGCACTTGCGCCACCAGGGTTACGTGGGTTTTGATGATTTTCTCCCGGATTGCTGCTGGTAGGTCATGAAGGGGCCGCTGTGGTTGTGGGGCATGGAGCCGCGCAGGCGGGTGCCGAGGGCTTCGTAGCTTTCTTCTTCGATGATGCCGTACTGGTGGAACTGGGCTACGAGGTCGCCCCGGTCGTAGGGTATGATGACGTTGAGGGGGACGAACTGGGAGCGCAGGTTGTCGCTGATGCAGCGCAGGAGGTCGTCAACGCCGGCGCCGGTGAGGGCGGAGACGCATACGACGGGCAGCGCGGACGATTTTCCTTCCAGTTTGATGGGCAATTCGAGTGATGCGCTTTCGAGCTGTAGGGTTGCGCCGGTGGGTAGCCTGTCGATTTTGTTGAGGGCGATGATTATGGGGCGGTCGCCCGCGCCAATCTCCTGTAATACTTGCTCGACGGCTTCTACCTGGCGCAGCGCGGTGGGACTGGAGGCATCGACGACGTGTACGAGCAGGTCGGCCTCGGCCACTTCTTCGAGCGTGGCGCGGAAGGCGGCTACCAGGGTGGTGGGCAGGCGCTGCACGAAGCCGACGGTGTCGGTGAGCAGGAGTTCCTGACCGCCGGTGAGACGGGCGCGGCGCGTGGTGGGGTCGAGGGTGGCGAAGAGTTTGTCTTCGGCCAGGGTTTTCGCGTCTGCGAGCTGGTTGAGCAGGGTGGATTTGCCGGCGTTGGTGTAGCCGACGAGGGCGATGACGGGCGCGCCGGCGTACTTGCGGTGGTCGCGGTGCAACTGGCGGTGCGTGCGGACGTGCTCAAGTTCTTCCTCGATGGCGCTTTTCTGGCCGCGCAAGAGGCGGCGGTCAACTTCGATCTGCTTTTCACCCTGGCCGCGCTGCTGCACGCTGCCCTTTTGACGGGAGAGATGCGACCACTGGCGAGCCAGGCGCGGCAGGTCGTAGTCGATCTGGGCGAGTTCGACCTGTAAGCGTCCCTCACGGGTGCGCGCGCGCTGGCCGAAGATGATGAGGATGAGGGCGGTGCGGTCGAGTACCTGGGTTTCGAGGGCGCGTTCGAGGTTGCGGTGCTGGCCGGGCGAGAGTTCCAGGTCAAAGATGACGGCGTCGCAGTTGTGGAAACGGGCGAGTTCGGCGATTTCTTGAATTTTGCCGGAGCCGAGCAGGGTGCCGGGATGCGCTCTGGGCAGGCGTTGGATGACGCGGTCAGCGGTGGTGACGCCAGCGGTGCGCGCGAGTTGGACCAGTTCGTCGAGCGATGCTTCGACGGGCCAATCGTTGCCGGGAATGTCCACGCCGACGATGATGGCGCGTTCGGGCGCGGTTGATAGCAATCTCTCTGAAAGTTGCCCTTCGGCAGTGTGATTTGTATTTTGTTCGAGCATATATGTCTCCTGTTTTTATGATTTTTGATGTGTGTGACGCGGGACGGGCCGGTCTGTGAGTGATAGCAGGAGAGGCAAGGTGGGTTTAGCGCGAGTGCGTGGCATTGTTGTGAGAAAGTTGGATGTGTTGCGGTGATCGTGTGTTTGGTTTATGGGCAACAACAATGCGAAATTCTTCCAGCTAGCCCTCTCCTGATGTGGTAGACACAGTGACAATGCGCAGGGACGCCGCGAAAAAAATGGCGCGACGATGCGATGTTGTGTGGTACGCACACGGATAGGTTTTAGATGAAAGTTACCACTGTTGTTTGCTCCTGTTCGTTGTCCGGGCTGATTACAGGGTACTATGCCAGGAGGTGATTGTCAAGTGTGGCGTGGCCACAGCAGATGAACATGGCGACCCTTGTGGTAACTGGCGTGAAATGTGAGCGATTTAGGGCTTATAAGCAGTACAATGAAAACTCAGCATGCAGAAAAAGCCCTCATTGTACGGTGGTTCGTTCAATGTTATTCCACAGTTATGACTACATTGCCCTTTTTGTGTCCTTTTTCGACATACCGGTGGGCTTCGGCAGTCTGTTCCAACGGATAGCGTCTATCAATGACCGGTTGTATCTTTCCCGCCTCAATCAGCTCTTTGAGGAAAATTAAATCTTCAAGACGTGGCTTTGGATTCCCCTGCCCTACAACAGACACGTATGTCCCGTTCGGAGTGAGCGCTTTCCTGCAATTTGATTTCGAGTTTTTCCCAACTGCATCAAAGATGATATCATACAGCTCTCCTCTGTGCGTAAAATCCTCTTTCGTATAATCAATTACATTATCGGCTCCCAGAGATTTCACCAATGCTAAATTGGTGGTACTGCATACCCCGGTCACTTCTGCCCCAAAGTACCTGGCAAGCTGTACCGCAAAAGTACCATTCGCTCCAGAAGCTCCATAGATAAGAACTTTTTGTCCGTTCTGGATATTTCCTTTTCTCAGAAAATGCAATGCTAAAATTCCCCCAACAGGAACTGCGGCGGCTTCCTCATAGGTCACATTGGCCGGTTTTATTGCCAACAATCCGTCTTCAGGCAGACACGTGTACTCGGCATGAGCACCAAAACTCAGAAAGGTAAAGGCAAAAATCTGGTCACCTCTCTGAAATCGTTTCACATCTTGGCCAAGTGCTTCAATTTCTCCGGCGAGCTCCAACCCCAGTATAGGTTTTCTGGGTTTTCTGAGACCTAAGAATAGTCGCATGGGGATCCAGTACAAGATAGGAAGTTTGGAACTTCGAACGATACAGTCCGATGCTGTTACTGTTGTCGCATGAACTTTTACCAGTACTTCATGGTCCTTGGGAGTAGGTTTTGCTACCTCTTGGAGCTGAAGAACATCGGGTGGTCCGTATTTTGTGCAGACAATTGCTTTCATTTGAGCATCCTCCTTAATTCCTTACTGCTGCTCCATTGGAGGCATTTCAGGATACTCTACCTGCATCTCCTTATACGGAGTCTGCTGCTCACTCGTTTGAGATGGCTGCTGTTCTCGGCGATACGGTTCTGTTTCTGCTCGATAGCCACGCTGGTATGGTTCTGCATCCCATTGATTTTCTTCCTGGTATCGTGGCTGTGACTCTACCGTTCGTACAGGCTGCTGGCTCAAATTCCAGTTGCCCTGGTGGAAAAGATTGTTAAGCATCAGGGTGAGGATGACGGCCAGAAGCAGGCCGACGAAGAATCCGCTGAAGTGGCCGAACGCTTGCCAAAGCAAGTATGGAAAAGCCCAAAACATTACGCCAATGAAGCGGAAGTTTCTATAGTGATGACGGTGCATAGTTTTCCTCTTGCGTTTCAGGGCGCTCATTTTTCTGAGTGCTGGTGCAACACATGTATATTCTTATTCTTTCCTCTAAAATATAGCAGATAGTTATTTATTTGTCAAGTTGAGAGCAACTATTCAGTTTCATTCTATCTGGCTTCTCAGCGCCTACGGTGCCTCGCAGGGATTCTGGATTGAGATGCGGTGTGATGCAGCATGTGGCTGCATCACACCGCATCTCAATCGAGGGAGAAGTTGATGCTGTTTTTAAAAAGCTTGACATTTCTCGATGGTGTTCGGTATACTTACTATACGATTGTTCGTACATATACAAAAGAATACGCGGCATGTACTGATCTCATCAAGAGAGGTGGAGGGATACGGCCCTGTGAAGCCCGACAACCCGCCCTGCGAAGTTGCAGGGGAGGGTGCCAATTCCGGCGGAAGATTTCCGCGAGATGAGGGGAGAAAGCGATGAAGCTATAGCCCCTGAGATGCAGGGGTTTTTTTATTGCTCGCGTTTCGAGAGAGAATGACATTGACGAGGACGAGTAAACGTCACGGACGGCTCCAGAGAGTTGGCGGAGATGAGATGCCAGCGCCGCACCAGCGTTGAATATGACCTCCAAGTTGCAGGTTGAAACCCTTAGAGAGGGAAGTAGACTGTGCCGGGTAGCCCCGTTACAGGCTAGAGTGTGGGCGGCGAAATATGGCGCTGTTGCACACTTGTGAAGGTTGGTGTCGTGAGGCACCGGCAAAACAGGGTGGTACCGCGAAGATGGCTTACCCCTCGCCCCTGCCAGGGTGAGGGTTTTTTTGTACTTATTTACGGGCTTGCGGGCGGAGCGAGAGAGCAAAGAAAAGAAAGGAATGAAGGGAGTGACGATGGTGACACATATTGAACACGATGTTGTGACAAACGTGGAGACTGAACGTGCCAATGCGCTGAAAACCTTCACCTTCGATGCTTTGCCGTTGCAACTGGGCGGTTCATTCGGTCCGGTGACGCTGGCATACGAGACGTGGGGAACGCTGAACGCGGCGGCTGATAATGTGGTGTTGATTACACACGCGCTCACCGGCAATACGCACGCGCACGATGCTGAGCGACCGCACGATACCAGGGTGGCGTGGTGGAATCCGTTGATCGGGCCGGGGCGGTTCTTTGATACTTCGCGCTACTTTGTGGTCTGCTCGAACGTCCTGGGCGGCTGTTATGGCAGCACGGGGCCGTCCTCGCTTGACCCCGTGAGCGGGCAGCCGTATGGGATGCGTTTTCCGGTCGTGACTATTCGCGATATGGTGCGGGCGCAGCGCAGGCTGATTGAGCATGTGGGCGGGCGGCGTATCGCGATGGTGGCGGGCGGGTCGATTGGCGGGCAGCAGGCGCTGGAATGGGCGGTCGCATACCCGGAACTGGTAGACAGGGTGATTGTGGTGGCGGCAACGGCGGCGCTGACCGCGCAGGCTGTGGCGTTCAGCGAGGTGCAGCGGCAGGCGATCCTGAGCGATCCACGCTGGCAGCAGGGCAATTACGCGCCTGGCGAGGGGCCGGAGGCCGGGCTGGCGATTGCGCGAATGCTGGCGATGATTACGTACCAGAGTGAGGAGTCGATGGAGATGCGTTTCGCGAGGCGCGAGGCGCGGCGGGTCGATATTGCCTCGCCGGGAGGCTATGCCGACCTGGGCAAGCGGTTTGATGTGGAGGGCTACCTGTATTACCAGGGCAATGCGCTGGTGCAGCGCTTCGATGCCAACAGTTACCTGTACATCAGCCGGGCGATGGATTTGTATGATGTGAGCGAGGGTTATGCCTCGCTGGAGGCCGCGCTGCGCAGGGTGCGCAGTACGGCGTTGTTTATCGGTATCCGGTCGGATTTTCTCTTTCCGGCGGCGCGGGTGCGCTGGCTTGCTGAGCAGGTGAGCGCGGTGGGAGGAGATGCGACCTATGTGGAACTCGATTCCCCGCACGGGCATGATGCTTTCCTGAAGGAGTGGGAGCAAATGAACGATGCGTTGAATACGATGAAGTAAATGAAGGAGTAAGAAAGCACGATGGCACTCAACAACAATCGGACGTATGGTTTTGAGACACTTTCGTTACACGCGGGCCAGGAGACGGCGGACAGCGCGACGAATGCGCGCGCGGTACCTATCTACCAGACATCATCGTATGTCTTCGACAGCCCGGAACACGCGGCAGACCTCTTCGGCCTGCGGCAATTCGGCAATATCTACACGCGCATTATGAATCCGACACAGGATGCTTTTGAGCGTCGCATTGCCGCGCTCGAGGGCGGTGTGGGCGCGCTGGCAACCGCTTCGGGGCAGTCGGCGGAGACGCTGGCAATTCTCAACCTCGCGGGAGCGGGGGATGAAATCGCCTCCTCGGCCAGTCTGTATGGCGGCACGTATAACCTGTTCCACTATACGCTGCCCAAAATTGGTATCACCACCCGCTTCTTTGACAGCCGCAATCCGGAGAACCTGCGCGCCGCCATCAACGAGCGCACCAAAGCGGTCTTCGCGGAAACTGTGGGCAATCCGCGCCTGGATACGCTCGACATTCAAGCGGTGGCCGATATCGCGCATGAACACGGCATACCGCTCATCCTCGACAACACGCTGCCCACGCCGTACCTGGTGCAGCCCTTCAAGCATGGCTGCGATATCATCATCCATTCGGCGACCAAGTTCATCGGTGGTCATGGAACCTCCATCGGAGGCGTGATCGTGGACAGCGGCAAATTTGACTGGACCAATGGCAAGTTCCCGGGGTTTGTCGAACCTGATCCCTCTTATCACGGCCTGCGTTTCGTGGAAGCGCTGGGGCCGTTAGCGTATATCATCAAGGCGCGCGTGCAACTGCTGCGTGATATTGGCGCGGCGGTCTCGCCTTTCAACGCCTTCCTCTTCCTGCAAGGATTGGAGACGCTGCCTTTGCGCATGGAACGCCACAGCCAGAATGCCCTGCGCATCGCGGAGTTCCTGGAAGGACATCCTTCCGTTGATTGGGTGAATTATCCTGGCCTCAAGAGTCACCCCCA
>DAHVFL010000288.1 GCA_027316975.1 Chloroflexota bacterium
ATTGCCATGGGAGCGCGCATCCCCAAAGGCGTGCTGTTAGTAGGCGCGCCCGGCACCGGCAAAACGCTTATCTCGCGCGCGGTGGCAGGCGAGGCCGATGTGGCCTTCTACCACATCAGCGGCTCCGAATTTGTGGAGATGTTCGTCGGCGTAGGCGCGGCGCGCGTGCGCGACCTCTTCAAGGAGGCCAAAGAACATTCGCCATGCATCATCTTTATCGACGAGATCGACGCCGTTGGTCGCCAGCGCAATAATTCGGGCACGGGTGGCAACGACGAACGCGAACAGACCTTGAACCAGTTGCTGGTGGAAATGGACGGCTTCGATAAGCAGACCAACGTGGTCATCATTGCTGCTACCAACCGGCCCGATGTGCTCGATCCTGCCCTGCTGCGTCCAGGCCGTTTTGATCGCCAGGTGATGCTCGACCACCCCGATATTCGTGGTCGCCTGGCTATCCTCGAAGTACATGCCAGAGGCAAACCGCTCGCGCGCGATGTGAATCTGAATGAGCTTGCGCGCCAGACGGTCGGGTTTTCAGGCGCGGACCTCTCCAATCTCTTGAACGAAGCGGCGCTGCTGGCGGCGCGGCGCGAACAGGGAGACATTCGCCAGCCGCAGCTTGAAGAAGCCATCCTGCGTGTCATGGCCGGGCCGGAGCGCAAGAGCCGCGTGATAACCGGGGCCGAAAAAGCCATCATTGCCTATCACGAGGTTGGTCATGCCATTGTGATGCGTTCCATGCCCGGAGCAGACCCCGTGCGCAAAGTGACCGCTATCGCGCGCGGCATGGCGCTGGGCATCACCGTACAGTCCCCCAACGAAGACCGCTACCTCATGCGCAAATCCGAACTGCTGGCAAAGCTGGCCGGTGCCATGGGCGGGCGCGCCGCCGAAGAGATTATCTTTGGCGACATTACCACCGGGGCCGCGCAGGACATCGAATACGTGACCTCCATTGCGCGGCGCATGGTCTGCGAGTTTGGCATGAGTCCGCTGGGCCTGGTCTCCTTAAAAGGAGACACCGATGGGAAGGGTATCATCAGCGCCGAAACAGCCGCGCGTATCGACAGGGAAATTTCCGCCCTGGTCGACTCGGCCTATAACACGGCCCTCGCCATCCTGCGCGAGAAGCGCGACAAGCTCGTCCAGATCGCGGAACACCTGATCGAAGTGGAAACCATAGACGGGACAGAGCTTGACGCGCTGCTATTTACGGCATGACACGCGCCTTTATCGCGCTTGAAATGCCCCATCCTTTTTCGCTTTACTCCGTCGCTACCGGCAAAGAGAAGCTAAATGTTGAGCCAGCGCCTTTCTGGCTTTCCACCCGGATGTGACCGTGATGGTGTTTGATAATTTCGCTGGAGATATAGAGGCCCATGCCGAGGCCGGGGTAGGTCCTTTCCGTCGGGTCAGGCACTTGATAGAAGCGCTCAAAGATGCGCTTTTGATAGGCTCCATCGATACCGATACCAAAATCCTGCACGCTCACCATCACGTTATCCGCGTCTTGTGAAAGACGGATCATCACCCTGTCGGCTGCGGGCGAATACTTGACAGCATTAATAATGAGATTCGTGAGAACCTGCCCGATACGATCTGTATCGCCATAAACTAGCGCCGCTGTGCCGCCTTCAAAGAGAAGCTGGTGCGTGGGTGTTCCGGCCTGAAGATTTTCTACGGTTTCCTGCGCGAGCGCATCCAGGTCAAAGTGCTCTTCCTCGTAAAGAAGATTGCCTTGCTGTACTCTGGTAATATCCAGCAAGTCATTGATAAGTTTAGTGAGCCTGGTCAATTGCTTATTGATAGAAGCGAGAAAGCGAAGTGACTCATCATCGTCTCGTTTTTTGAGGCGATTGTGTAATATGTGGGCAAAGCCCTTAAGGCTGGTGACGGGGGTTTTGAGTTCATGGGAAGCCATACTGATAAATTCGTCTTTGCGCTCTTCCTGGCGTTTCTGCTCGTCAATATCGGTATTCGAGCCAATCCACATCGTAATGGCGCCCTGCGCGTCACGCATCGGTATGGCCCGGCTGATGTGCCAGCGATACACTCCATTGGCAGCGCGAAAACGATGCTCAAAGTAGAACGGTTCGCCCGATGCGATAGACTGCTGCCAGCGCCGCACGTTTTCTTCTACATCATCGGGATGAACAAACTGCGTCCAGCCCCAGTCTCGTATCTCCTCAAAAGAGAGGCCGGTGAACTCAATCCACTGCGGGTTGAAGTAATCAACATCACCGTTTGGCCGGGCCGTGAAGATTTTCTGGGGCATCGACTCGGCCATAAAGCGGAAACGCGCCTCGCTTTCTTGTAACGCCGCCTCCACTCGCTTGCGTTCCGCAATCGCGGCATTGAGCGAGTTGCTCTTCTGTTGTAACAGGGTAATAGCAAGCAGGCGTTCATCCGCATCGTTCAGCGTGGTGTAGCTCTCGCCGGGGATGACCCGCGCGTGTTGCCGGCAAATCTCGGCAAATTCCTTGCCGTAAGCGTCTCCATCGAAGCCCGCCATTGGATACGCGCAGAAAAGCGAGAAGGAATGCCTGCGGGCCAGATCGTTCCACAGTTCTTCCAGTTGGATGGCCGCCGCCCGGTTCCCATCTGCCCACAATAGCGCAACCAGTTCTCCGAAGACGCGCACGTTACGGCTGCCCTTAGCCGCTTGCTTAATAATGTTCCCGATAACCTTGTTGAAACGAACGGGGTCTATGGAATCACCGGCCATAATTTGAGGCAGAGTAGTGGCCGCATCTAGTGAGATGTACCTGCCACGCGCGCGAGCCACCGTGACGGCTAACCCGTCAGCTATCAAATGTTCCTCGATGCTTTCCCTGTGCGCCTGTGTGGCTAAAATAATGGTAGCATCCCCCTTCATCAAACCGGCGCTGATGAACTTGCTTACTGATTGCGCGAGAAACGCGTCTGTCTCACAAAACTGGACAAAATGCTCAAACTCACTCATTTCACGCCAGGATGCTACTGCCATAGGGTTAAGCCGTCAACTTTCCAGAACTGAACTGTATACCTATTTTCAACTACTATACCATTTTTTCGTCGCTCGTTCAAAGGAACAGGCTGACTGTTAGACATCGGACATAAAGCTTCCCGCGAGCAGACTTGAGAAGTGACCCCGGTTGTCATCCCTTCACTGCGTTCAGGGCAGGCTCTGAGCGCAGCGAAGGATGACAGGCGCTATCTACCCATGCCAGGCTGACTGTACAGCTTAACAATATCAATACAATCCTATCACGGTCAGCGACCGCTTTTAGTTTCGCCTGCAACACCAGGGCGGGGGCAGAGCTACAGCCCGTACCCTATACGAACCAGGGCAGGGGCAGAGCTACAGCCCGTACCCTATACGAACCAGGGCAGGGGCAAGTCCAGCCCGTACCCTATACTACGTAGTGGGTTTCCTCTCCCGTAGTAGGGTACGGGCTGTAGCTCTGCCCCTGCCCTGGTTCGCCATATAGGAATACGTAGAATGTGATAGGATACAGGTCAGATAAAATCAACTCGAAAGGAACACTATATTATGAAGGCAATTCGTATCCATGAAACCGGTGGCCCCGAGGTCATGCATCTTGAAGATGTGGAAACTCCCACCCCGGCGCAGGGCGAAATTCTGATCAAAGTCGCGGCCGCCGGTGTCAATTATGCCGACCTGGCCCAGCGACAGGGAGCATATCTCACGCGCACGCGCACCCCCATGACCATGGGTTTCGAGGTGGCAGGCACCATCGCGGCGCACGGTCCCGGCGTCACTGCGCCGCCAGTAGGAACCCGCGTGATCGCTTTTGTGGAGGGAGGCTATGCCGAATATGCCATCGCCAGCGCGTCCACCATCATTCCTATCCCTGAAAACCTCGATTTCACCCATGCCGCCGCCTTTGCCGTGCAGGGATTGACAGCCTATCAGACGCTGCGCGAGTCGGGCCGTCTCCAACCCGGCGAAAGCGTGCTGGTGCAGGCCGCCGCCGGGGGCGTGGGTACGCTCGCCGTCCAGCTTGCCCGCTTAATGGGCGCTGGCACCGTCATCGGCACCGCCAGCAACGAGCAGAAGCTTGACCTTGTGCGCCGCCTGGGAGCCGATGCCGCCATCAACTATACGCAAAACGATTGGGTTGAGCAGGTCAAGCAGGCCACCGGTGGTCGCGGAGTCGATATTGTCCTGGAAGTAGTGGGCGGCGCCGTTGCCGAACAATGCCTGCAATGCCTGGCCCCCTTCGGACGCATGGTGGTCATCGGCGCGGCCAGCGGCCAACGTGCCCAGTTTTCTGCCATCCAGTTGATGTACAAGAACCTCTCCGTCGTTGGCTACTGGCTCACCGCCTGGCTCAGCCGCCCCGACCGCATCGCCGTCGCCACCATCGAACTGATGCAATACCTCGCCACCGGCACCCTGCAAATCGTCGTCGGCCAGACCTACCCCCTTGCCGGTGCCGCGGAAGCCCACCGCGCCATCGCCGCACGCAGTACCACCGGAAAAGTCGTGCTGCTCGTGTAAATAGAAAGGAGCGCATCATGCCCAACCGCGACGAATTTCCACATGTCTTCGAGGAACTGAAAAAGATCTTACAGTCCCACGTGCCGCCGCTTGTTGCCACCACCGATACACCGGACAACTATTACCTGAATACTGCCGTCCCCATAGTGGCGAAGCAGCCGCCGGGATTTTTCGCCGCCGCCGTGCAGATCAAGAAAAACTATGTAAGCTACCACCTCATGTCGGTTTACGTGTTCCCCGACCTGCTTGAGAATATATCCGACCGCTTAAAGAAACGCATGCAAGGCAAATCATGCTTCAACTTCTCGACTGTCGATGCGCCCATGTTCGCGGAACTGGCGCAATTAACCGCCGAGGGTTTCCAAAGATTCCGCGAAAACCAGCAGCGATTCCCCTCATAGTCGTAGCGCGATTCGCCTCAGAATCGATGATGTTCCACCAGATGACCTACACCCGACGAGGACAAGCACAAAGCCCCTTCATCGACCCAACCATAACCATACCCCATGTCCCTACAGTCGATCACACCCGGCCCCTTTATGCTCGTCCGTTTGGTAATAGAACGGCTCAGAACTAGCCTTGTTTGCTAAACTAGCGGCAGACTGTAAAAGCAGTTGTATAAAGCCCAACTATTATGATATGATAAACTGAGTATAGTAGATGCTCGCACTACTTTACAATCAATCTTTTATTTCGTAGCACGAATTGGAGCCATTGGCCCTGGCTTATGAGAAAGCGTTTGGTTAGTCAAGGATTTTGAGCAATGCAGAAATGTAACTTTTGCGGAGCCGACCTCCCAGAAAGCTCCCGCTTCTGCGGGAAGTGCGGAAGCGTGCAGGATGCTATCGTGACAGATGCGGCAACTTCCGGGAGCAATACTCCGCAGCCGCAATCCAGGGTACCAGAAGACGGCACACTACCGGCAACCTGGTCACCGTACAGCAATTATCCCGCGCAGGGCAGCGCGCCTGCCTGGTCTCCAAACGTACCAGCGCCGACAACGCCGCCGCCGCTTCCCTCTGACGAAAACGAAGACGAGCGTAGAAGAGCTATACCGCCCTCTCTCCTGTATGGCGCTGCCCTGGGAGCGGACGCGCTGATGAGCAGCGGGCAGGCCTCTACTCCAGGCGTTCCGGTCGTGCAGGGAACGCCGCAGATCGGCAACGTACCCGGTGTAGCAGGCTCTCCCACCACCTACACGAACGCGCCTGGAAGCCCTCCCGCGCAAGGGCCAGCGAATGCTGCGTCTGGAGGCCCTCCCGCGCAGGGGCCAGGGAGCGCGCCCTCTCCTCAGGCGGGACAACAGTCAACGCACAATCCGCCAGGACAGCCGGGAACTCAGCAACATCATCCACCTCAGGGACCTCACCGACACCATGAACATCCTGTGCAACAGAAGCCTCATCAACCCCATCCTGTGCAACAGAAGCCTCACCAACCCCATCCTGTGCAACAGAAGCCTCACCGGCATGAGTCCCATCCCGTGGAACACGAGCCTCACCGGCGCCTCATGCAGCGCAAGTCTCACGCGGTGGCGCGCGAAACCAGAGCGGCAGGAGGCTTGTCCGTCAAGACCATCATGCTTGTGGTGGCAACCGTGCTAGTGGTTGCAGCAGGTGGGATAGCAGCAGCAGTCCATTTCCTTGCACGCCCGCAGCCGCTCATCGGCATCACCAGCAATTATAAAGTGGGCATCACTCCGGCAGGAGCAAATGGGACGATCTTGCATATCAGCGGGCAGCAGTTTTCCAGCAATTCGGCGATTACCTTCCTG
>DAHVFL010000289.1 GCA_027316975.1 Chloroflexota bacterium
GCCCTGCATGGTCTTGAAACGCTGGTACAGGTCTTTATAGGTGCGCCCCCAGGCGTGATGCACGCCCATGGGGTTATTCGCGGTAATCGGACCATCCAGAAACGAAAATTGCTTATCGCTGTGTTCGTTGCGATGGATATACTGTTGCAATACGCCCTGTTCATCCCACCACTTCTGGATGCTCTGTTCAAGGGCGGGATAGTCCACCCGGTCTGCTGCCCTGACCGGTTTGAATACGCTGGATTTCACTGACAATTCGGCCTCCTCGATCAATCCGTAAGCCTGATCTCGATACGTTTGTTGATTTTCCCTTTGTTCTCGGTTTTCGTTATCTTTATGCCACGCACTTCTTTTGTATGGTTGACATGCGTGCCGCCGTCGGCCTGCAAGTCCAACCCTACGATTTCTACAATACGCACTTCCTCGATGTCCGGCGGGAGCAGGTTAATGCGGGTACGCACCAGGTCAGGAATAGCAAAGGCTTTTTCGCGCGGGAGCGTGTAGACGCGAATGGGGTAATCGGCCTCTATTGCGTCGTTCACCCTCTCCTCTATATACGTGATGCGTTCCTTGTTCAAGTTTTCCATTGCGAAGTCCATGCGAGCCTTATCTGGATACATCTGCCCACCCGTTACCTGCACGCCAAATTCTTTCCAGATGATGCCGCACAGGATATGCAGCGCGCTATGCGTTCGCATCATCTGGTAGCGAAAATCCCAGTCGATGGTGCAAACCACTTCTGTTCCCACAGCCGGGGGAAGACGATCAAGCGTATGCCACACCTCATCGTCACGCTTATTTAAGGCGATTACGCTGCCTTCTTGCTCGCGATTATCCCATGTGATGATGCCGCGATCCGGCATCTGTCCGCCGCCGCCCGGATAAAACACCGTCGCATCGAGTGCAATCTCATCACCTTCTACAGCGACAACCCTGGCGCTGCATTCAAAAGTGAAACTATTCTCATGGTAGAGCAGCTTCGTCTTCATTGGCCCGCTCCTGAACTAAACAAACAATAAAAAATCTCGCCGCCCATAGACTTCCTATAGGGACGAGAGAATCTCCCGTGGTACCACCCCGATTAGCCATCTATCCCTACAAGATAAACCGGCTCGCTCATTGCATACATTCCTTCATGATAACGGGAAGGTCCCGGCCCGGCCTACTCTTCATTCTGGTTCAACCGGGAAGCTGTGGAGTGATCTTCAGCGCGCCCCCTGTATCCGCTTGCACCACACGCGGACTCTCTGCTAACAAGGCCGGGCAGCCTACTCGTTCCTTCGTTGCTTCTGCCATTCTATCTTACCATATCTGGCAAGAGCATTACTATATGTCAGTATTCGCTTTTCTATCGTGATCCTGGCGTTACGAACTATAGGATTTCAGAAACCCGCCTCCAGGTGATAAAATACAGGTAAACATGCTTTCTCTTCCGAAGTACAAAGAACAATCAAGGAACATTCACAGGTTATGTATGATTTAGATACGTTTTATGGACCCAATGCCGGGTATGTGCTCGAACTGTATGAGCGCTATCGCCAGAACCCCGCGTCGGTTGACCCCGATACACGCGCCATTTTTGATAGCTGGTCGCCTCTATCTAGTGAAACTTCATCTTCTCCTGCGCCTGCCGTCCAGTCCGCCGCGCAAGCTCCAGCCGCGCAGGTGTCGAAAATTGTGGCTGCCTCCAACCTTGCGCACGCCATCCGCTCGCGCGGACACCTGGGGGCGCACCTTGACCCGCTGGGAAGCGAGCCGTTGGGCGACCCGGCCTTGCAGGTCGAGTATCATGGCTTGAGTGACGCGGACCTGGCGCAACTGCCGCCGGAGGTGATCGGCGGGCACTCGGCTGACTATGCGCGTAACGCGCTCGAAGCTCTTGCTGCGTTGAGAGACATGTATTCGGGTACTATCAGCTACGAGTTGGACCAGGTGAAAAGCCCGGACGAGCGGAGATGGCTACGCGATGCGGTTGGACTGCAGCAATATCGCCTCGCCCCTGGACGGGATGCGCGCTATACATTACTGCAACGGCTAACACAGGTCGAGGCCTTTGAACGCTTCTTGCATACCACCTTCCCCGGTCAGAAACGCTTCTCGCTCGAGGGAACCGATGTGCTGGTTCCCATGCTCGACGAGATCATTCATAACGCTGTCAGGAAGGGTACGCATGAAGTTATCATCGGCATGGCGCATCGAGGGCGCTTGAACGTGCTGGCGCATGTGCTGGAAAAACCCTACGCGACCATCCTGAGCGAATTTCGCCATATGAAGCACGAAGAGGGAGTGCCCCTCACCGATACCTTCGGCTTTGGCTATACCGGCGATGTCAAATATCACCTTGGCGCCGAACACGTTCTGGAAGAAGAGGAAGGCACGCCCATCGATCTGAAAATTACGCTCTCGCCCAATCCAAGCCACCTGGAATTTGTCAATCCCATCGTGGAGGGCATGACGCGCGCTTCACAGGAGATTCATGCGCCCATGGGCAGCCCAGGTCAGGATATAGACCGAACGCTGCCTATTCTTATTCACGGTGACGCGGCTTTCCCAGGCGAAGGCATCGTGGCCGAAACCCTCAACCTGTGGAATCTGCAGGGCTATAGAGTTGGCGGGACTATCCATATCATCCTGAACAACCAGCTTGGCTTTACGACGGAGCCGCGTGACTCACGCTCGACGCACTTTGCCAGCGACCTGGCGAAAGGTTTTGAAATTCCCATCGTTCACGTCAACGCCGATGATCCCGAAGCGGCGCTTATGGCTATGCGTATGTCTTACGCCTATCGGAATCGCTTCCATAAAGATTTCCTGGTTGACCTGGTGGGCTACCGGCGCTGGGGACACAATGAGGGCGATGAACCCGCGTTCACCCAGCCGCAGATGTACGAGCTGATACGCTCGCATCCCACCGCGCGCGAACAATACGCGCAGAGCCTGCAAGAGCAGGGCATCCTGTCCGCGCGGGACGTTGAGACGGTGCAGCAGCAGGCTATGGAGGCGCTGGAGCAGGCGCGCAGCGAAGCCGACAAGAGCGTGCAGCCCTTAGAGCAGGATGAAACCGACGGTCTCAACGGACATTACGAAGGAGATGAAGCGCCGCCGCCCGTATCTTCCGAAGCTTTGAAACGCTATAACAGCGAGCTGTTGCAATGGCCTGAAGGTTTTTCGCCCAATAGCAAGCTGGCGCGCCTGTTGCAGCGTCGCGCTGCCACGCTGGGAGCGGAGGGCGGCATTGACTGGGGACAGGCCGAGGCATTAGCCTTTGCCTCGATTCTGGCCGAAGGCACCTCCATTCGATTGACCGGCCAGGATAGCGAGCGTGGCACATTCAGCCATCGCCACGCCGTATTGCACGACCAGCAGAGCGGCGCGTTGTATATTCCATTACAGCATCTTACGCAGTCCAACGCCAACTTTTCCATCTTCAACAGCCCGTTGAACGAAAGCGCATCGCTGGGTTTTGAGTATGGCTATAGCGTTCACGCGCCCGATGTGTTGACCCTGTGGGAAGCGCAGTTCGGCGACTTCGCGAACGTGGCCCAGGTGATTATAGACCAGTTCATCGCCTCGGCCCGAGCCAAGTGGAAGCAGGTGTCATCGCTGGTACTCTTGCTGCCTCACGGCTACGAAGGACAGGGGCCGGAGCATTCGAGCGCGCGTCTTGAACGGTACCTGGAGCTATCCGCCCAGGATAACTGGCGCGTTGCGAACGTGACAACTGCCGCCCAGTACTTCCATTTGTTACGGCTGCAAGCGTTCTACCTGCAACGTTATCCGCGCCCGCTGGTGGTGATGACGCCCAAGAGTCTCCTGCGCCATCCACTGGCGGCGGCCAACCTGCGCGAACTATCCAGGGGAACATTCCAACCAGTGTTGAACGACCCTGACGCCCTGCAACACGCGGATGCCATCCGGCGCGTTGCGCTGGGCACCGGAAAAATTGCCATCGACCTGCTTACCAACGCGAACCGCGCTCAGGCCGAGGACGTGGCGATTGTACGTGTAGAAATGCTCTACCCATTTCCTGAAAACCAGTTGCGGCAGGCATTGGCGAGCTATCCCAACGCCCGTGAAGTCGTCTGGGTACAGGAAGAGCCGGAGAACATGGGCGCGTGGGGATATATGGCCCCGCGCCTGCCGGCCCTGTCGGGGTCAAAGATCGACCTGCGCCACGTGTCGCGCCCGGCTCGTTCCAGTCCGGCAACCGGCTTTTCCGATCTCTTCCAGCTTGAGCAGGAGCAGATTATCGCGCAGACTCTGCATACAGCGGTCAAGACGAGCAGCGTGTGAGTAAGAGAATGCCGAGATCAGGTTCGCGCGAGCCAGGGCGGGGAGCCGTCGTCGTTCCTTTCAGCACGGCTGTCATCCTGAGCGCGGCGAAGGATCTCTGGCCGGGCAGGGCGCAGATCCTTCGCCGCGCTCAGGATGACACAGCGCAGGGTGACACAGCGAGGGATGACACAGCGCAGGGTGACACAGCGAGGGATGACACAGCGCGGGCGGAGGTAGAGTTGCCGCCCTGGCTCATTGTTATTATCATTCTCTGAAAGGCAGGTAATATATGTCTGTTGAAATACGTGTCCCGGCATTGGGCGAATCCATCGTTGATGCGGTAATAGCCACCTGGCTTAAGCACGAGGGCGATGCCGTAAGCGTGGGTGATGCGCTGGTGGAGCTTGAGACCGATAAGGTCAATGTGGAGGTGAGCGCGGAACAAAGCGGCGTGCTGCAAAAGATTGTGAAAAAAGAAGGTGATGAAGTTGCTGTTGGGGATGTTATTGGTATGATCGGCGAAAGCGCGCAACAGGCGCAATCACAGCCAATGGCAACTGCTCCGGTGTCTGCCAGTGTGGCGCAACCGGTAGCCAGCGTAGCAGAAGCGCCTGCCTTTAGTGATGGGCAGCGTCTGGCTTCGCCCCTGGCGCGTCGCATCGCTGCCGAAAATAATGTTGATCTCGCGCAGATTCAGGGCAATAGTCCGCATGGTCGCGTGACCAGGGAAGACGTTATCAATTATATTGAACACTCTTCTCAGCCCTCTATCACCGCACCGGTTGCCCCTACACCAGTACCCCAGACCACTAACGTCGCTCCCGTGGCGCCGGCTCAACCAACATCCGCTTCGACACCTGCGCCATCTCTGAAACCACTGGCACAGCCCGAAGCAGGTGGGAGAGAGGAGCGCGTGCGCCTGTCCCGGCGGCGTCAGACCATTGCGCAGCGCCTGGTGGAAGCGCAACACAATGCTGCTATGCTCACTACCTTCAACGAGATCGACATGAGCGCGGTGATGGAGGTGCGCAGCCGGCGCAAAGATGCCTTCAAAGAGCGGCATAACGTGTCGCTCGGTTTCATGTCGTTCTTCACAAAAGCAGTGGTCGGCGCGTTGAAATCCTTCCCGCGCATGAATGCCGAAATCCAGGGCAACGACATGATCCTCAAGCACTACTACGATATAGGCATCGCTGTGGGCGCGGCGGAAGGACTTGTCGTGCCTGTACTGCGTGACGCAGATCGTAAGAGTTTCGCTGAGATAGAGCGAGAAATAGCTGATCTGGCTAAAAAGGCACGGGATAACGCCCTGAAACTTGAAGAATTGCAGGGTGGTACGTTTACTATTACGAATGGCGGCGTATTTGGCTCAATGTTGTCAACGCCTATCCTGAACGCGCCGCAAGTGGGTATACTGGGAATGCACAAGATCGAGCAGCGCCCGGTTGTGGTCAATGGTCAAATTGTCATTCGCCCGATGATGTATGTCGCGGTTTCCTACGATCACCGTATTGTGGATGGCCGGGAAGCTGTACAGTTCCTTGTGCGGGTCAAAGAACTGGTTGAAGACCCGGAGTCACTTCTCCTGGAAGCATAAGTACAGTAGCGACACTCCTTGTGGGTGTCACGGCTTTCCTCTGAAACGTATTGATGGACTGGACACCCACAAGGGGTGTCGCTACTGACTGGATGTACATCATTGGGAAAGGCGTACTCGACAACGGAGGGTTAAGCCTGTATAATTAGGCGGTAAAGATAACCCTGCTTCACCTTTCAACGAGACTTTCTACTAACAAAGAGAGAGCGGGCAGCAGGACAGGAATAGAGGGGTTTGTCTCACCATGGTTCAATCGGCAAATAATGAAGAGCTAAATTCTCTTATTGGGAAATCGCTCGGACAGTTTCGTATAGTCGATCGCATTGGCGCGGGGGGTATGGCGACGGTTTTCAAAGCCTATCAGCCAAACCTCGATCGATACGTGGCTGTCAAAGTGCTGCCTGCTT
>DAHVFL010000028.1 GCA_027316975.1 Chloroflexota bacterium
CCCGAATAGTTACCTTCGTCAGGGTTTGAGTAAAATCGCGCTAGGAATCCGTCGGAACCGCATCCAGATAGGAAAGTTGGACCAACCTTTTTCTTTCATGGACTACGAGTTTTATGAAGGAGGGAGAACGTATAAACGGAAAAAGATCATTCTTGCCGCGAGAGGTTGTACCGCAGCAACTTGCACAATGTGCCCCATACCAAACGAGGCATACTATGGACTCAATCTCAATTTTACTCCCGATGATTTTCTCCGGCAGTTTTACGCAGCGTTTGCAACCGGATCGATTGACTCTTACCAGCTCATCAGTGTGTATAACAGTGGAAACTGGTTCGCTAATCGAGAAATTCCACCTGCGGCCCGCCAGGCAATCTATCAGGCAATCGCACGTTCCCGTTGTGAAGGTATCATGGTTGAGTCACTGCCCCAATTTGTTACCCCACAGGCAATTGCCGAAGCGAAAGAATACCTGGGCGAGAAGCGTTTGATCGTTGGCATGGGATTGCAATCAGGCGATGACTTTATCAGAAACGTCTGCATCAACACAACGTGTACGAAGGAACAGTTCGAGCGAGCATCTCATCGCCTGTGGGAGAATGGCTACACCGCCAAGGTCTACTTGATGATCAAACCAGCATTTCTTACTGAAAGAGAAGCCATTACGGAAACGGTTCAATCCATTCAGTATGTTGCCGCTCTTGGGTACGAGGACGTATCCATCTGCCCTACACGTATCGCTCCCTATACTGTTGTTGCAGAGCTGGCAAAACGGGGAATGTATGCGCCCCCTTCTCTCTGGACTACTATTGATGTTCTTAACGAAGTGGGGAGCGAGAGCCTTGCCCGAGCGCGAGTAGCATGCCTGGATGTCGATGGGAAAGACAGCGATACAGTTTATCCTCAGAATTGCCCAATTTGTACGCCTGTCATTCTGGATGCTTTAAAAACCTTCAATATGACACGAGATCTCTCCATCGTCAACTCGTTAGACTGCTCGTGCAGACAAAAACATCTTGCAGACCTTGCGTTTCTCGACGAACGACCTCTGCACGAACGTATCGTGGCATTTCTTGATTTGTATTCTACAGAAGCGGCGGCTTGAAGATTACCTACGGTGAAAAAAGAGCATGAATCTTGTTGATTGGTTCTTCTACGCGCTCATTGGAGTGCATCTTTCCATCAGCTTCTGGCAGTTTATGAAGCTCTCATCTTCTCTCAACTGGATAAGCCAGAAGAAGCAGCACTTCATACCCAAAGATACACCGATGAATAGGATTTATATCCTCATACCGGTGTATCAAGAGGCGTCGGTGATAAAAGCAAGCGTTGAGTACTTCGACAAACTGGCCCAGTTCCCGAACGTGCTCATTTATTATGTCACTACTGAAAAAGAGGGGAGCAATAGCGACACCATTGCAGCCCTCAAGCAAATGGCGGAGAGATATAAATTTTCGCATCTCCATTATCCTGAAACGGAGGGATTTAAAGCACATCAACTGAATTGGGCCATAGAGCAAATTCTCGCTTCACAGGACAGAGCGGATTCCCAGACAACGTACTTCGGCATTTACGATGTAGATTCTCGGCCAGAGATCGAAGTGATCAAGATCATACTTTATGGTAGAGATCCCATCTACCAGCAACCCTCAATTTACCTGGAGAACTATACGCGCATAGGGTCAATTCAACAGATTGGAGCTTTGTTTCAAACAAAATGGGAGCTCTGCGGCAATATTCCCATATTTCGAGAATATCAACGGAGCTTCCAGCAAAAACGACCCGTCACTTCTCTTCCTCACTGTACAGGTCATGGGCTTTTTATTCGAGCAGATGTACTCAATAAAGCAGGTCTCCTTGATACTCGCACCCTTGCGGAGGACTTAGAATTTGGATATCGAGCCGCCTTTAGAGAAATACCCATCACATTGTTACACGAAATAGACTATACGCAATACGCCCCAACTTTTCCCTCTGCTGTTCGCCAAGCAAGCAGGTGGTTTCATGGTGAAATGAATCTTTATCGCTATTATGCGAGGGAGAAGAGGCGCAGTAATGAGAAGAAGTTAGGAGGCTGGTTCTTTAAGTGGCTTGTCCTCAAGCGATACGGTACTACCCTGAAATGGGCTTTTGGAGCGCCTCTCATCAGCCTCATTTTGCTGGTACTCGTTATCAGAAACCCTATCAATATCGCGCTCGTTTTCCTTTCAGCACTCCTGTATATTTATCTCCCTTTCAAATCCATTCGCAACTGCACTCTTTGGAACGATTACACAGGAAAAAAGCAGGACCTTTTAGCGCTCACTCTTTTCGGCTGCGTAGTACCACTGCTTAATACCTGCGGTCCTTTTCACTATTTTCTCTCCGTTCTTAGCAATAGAATCCGGGGCCGATCAGCAACGTTTGTAAGAACTCCTAAAAATTAGGTGAACCTGTTCGCTCAGCTCTGACCTCCCAGGTCCAGACCTCATTCACTATCCGTGCTAAAGGACATTTTCTTTGTTAGAAGTAGGGAATGCGAAATTTAATGGCTCCGTAGAGATTGCCGCAGATAATAGCCACGTATTTCACGAACTCGATATACAAATCGCGCTTCTTTACTCGACGAGGCTTGCCAAACAACTTTCGAACAAGCATTGCAGGCATCACGGAAAACAACAGCCCACTCAAACCTGAAAAAGGATAGGTATTCGCGAAAAACCCCGGGTTATGACGATGGTTCTTGAAAAGGAGCACGTGCCAGACTGCATAGGTAAAGTACTGCTTGAAATAGCCCCTGACGGTTTCTCGATCTGTGTGATAGACAATGGCGTCCGGAGTAGTGACGATCGTAAAGCCTGCCGCCTGGACTCGCCAGGCCAGGTCTACATCCCCGCCTGATTGAAACTCCGCATCAAACCCCTGGAGTGAACGCAGAATAGACATGCGGTACGCGGCATTAGCCGTAACGATATAGGGGGCATCATGAAAAGGGAGATATTGAGGTGTAAGTTGTTGCTCTGCCAGGTCTTCACTATGGACTTGTACCCATGTTTGTGGTTCAGATTTCAGGATCCTCCCCCCAATACCACCAACATGCGGGTCCTCGAACCCCTTTATAAGTTCGCTCAACCAATGGGGATCAGCAACACAATCCGCGTCGATAAATGCAGCGACATCGCCTGTAGCTATCTCTAACCCTTTATTTCTTGCAAAGTAAGAGCCTTTTCTGTCCTCTCGTACATATTTTACGTTGAAGCGCTGAATAATTTCCGAAGTCGTGTGATTGCTATTATTGTCAATAACAATGACCTCGTACAAATCTCCTGGGTAGTCCTGTGCTAACACTGACAAGATGCAGGTCTCTATGCGAGGATCATTAAAAACAGGAATGATTACCGATACTATCACTTCTGCACCTTCTCTGTCCGCACTATCGCATCATATTCAATCACGTTGTTCAAAGGATGCTCGCTAACTTTATCTCTCTCATATATCTGATTGACCAGCTCTCGAAGATGGTAATTCATAATTTGGAAGGCCATCTCTCTCTTATACCTGCCTAAACCATCAAATCGACAGATACCCACCTGCAATGCCACATCGATTTCGATCCTCTTCCACCTGAATATATCGCCCGCTTCTTTCTGCCAGAGCCTTCGGATTTTCTCAAGAAAGATCAGCAGATAATCCTTTGGTATGTTGACGGTTGCAAAAAGCAAATGCTCTCCAACGGACGTATCAAAGAGCATCAACTGCTTATTGGCCTCCAACTCCTTTGCAATCGGGTCATTCTGGATCAATTCGACAATACGTTCCCGCGTTCTGCGGACAATATCGATGACCAGTTCGAAGCCCTGATATTCCGATGCAAGGTCACTTTCCCTGAAAATATCAATCACGACCACGTTCACGTCGTCATCAGGGGTGATTGGCAGTTCTTCCATCCAGTCACAGACCCTTTCAGTAAACCTGGTATAATTCAACCCTCCGGTGTGATACACATCCAACCACCAGGAAACGGTCTCTTCACTCGCATAAGCAAGCTTTGATCTCTCAGCTTTTTGAGCGGAGGCCTCGGTGAGGTTTATGTATTCGGCAGCTATTTCAGCGATGCAGATCAAATAGCGCAACAGGTCTGCGTCAGTCAGTCCATCTCTCTCGACCAGAAAATCGAAGCGCACATTCTCAATACCCATAACACCTACAACATTATCGAGTGCGATGAGGGGAAAACACACAACCGAACCGTATTCTCTTTTGTGGAGCAGATGGGTGGCCGCTGCATCCCTGGCGAGTGCCAGACTGGCCGATTTTATAATATACCGTATCCACCACGGAAGTTCTTGACTGGCTAAAACCTGTGGGAGGTAACCCATCTCCACATTTCCACGGCTCTCCAGAATCATTAATTGCCCCGTTGGCACAAATTGCCCAATATATGAGTATGAATCGGAGAAGTAGGGTTTAATACATGTTTCGAGTAAAAGGGACAATCCCTGTGAGACGGATTGCCGACCAAGGATACCCCTGGAAAAGACAGAAGTCGATAAATGTGTCGGTCGTGAGGCTCCTTGCAGAACATTTGAGAGACTTTGCATCAACATGCCCGTAAGCTTTTTCTTGAGTTCGTTCACGTTTTGCGCGCTTATCCGCAATTGGTTGACCGCTGTGTGCTTTTCGAGCGGTTCCCATAGGATGACGGTGGAGAAAGGCTCACCAGGATCAGAGAAATGGCTGGTATCAAAAACGAGCTTCTTTGTTGAGGTAGGAAGATACCAGCTCTGGTGCGATAAGATAATACTAAGGTTCCCGAAGATGGTATCGGGGTCGACATACAGGTCTTTGCGTTCTTCTTCAACAACAGAAGACCAGACGACCAGGGAGCCTGCCAGGTCGATTGGCCGACCTCCGGTAGAATTTTGAAGGAATGAAGATTTCCATGCCTCGTCCTGGGGCCCAAATATGACGCCCATTATTACCGCATCGGCCTTTTTGCCACGCCCGAGCGCCGCTTCTTGCCACATTGAAAGGATGAGAGCCACTAAACGCGAAACGAGTATATCATAACCCGAAGATGTTTGTTCATGCTCCACTACCTGTTTCAATGTGATTCGTCCCAGCTCGTTCAGTATTTCCTCTTGATGCTGACCCAGGTAATCCGCAATCTCGGAGGGTCGTAAATCTCCTAACTTTTGAGCAATCCACCAGAGCAACTTCACATCCTGCTTCGTATAGACCCTGTTACGTTCTTTCGGTCCTCTTTTCCCTACATTAGCTCCGGGAAGACTCTCGAGGTATCGTATCTGGCTCTCAGAAAATCCTGACAACTCTGCTGCTTTTGTAATACTTACACAGAATTCATTCTCGTCGAATTCGGGCAAATCTTCTGCTCTTATTGACTTGATAAGATTTTTTTCCTGTACCACTGAATTTCTGCCTTCCTTGGTCGAATTGTCGCGAAAAGAGCATAACTTTTTAAGAGATCATATCATAAGAAGCTTGAGAACACAAGTGATTTTTCAGTCTATACAATGGAGAAGAGAGGATTGTTCTCTATTTTCTATTTCAACTACAAATCACGACGCTTGTGGAAAGGACAAGGAGTCTTAGTAGCCGAATCAGCCTCAGTGCAGTTGTTGCCTGCGATGATCAGTTTCGTTGTATCTACTTTATTAGCCTTTCACGCATATATCCGCTTTCTGTATGTGGTTTCCCGAATGAATAGGAATCATATCGTCTACATGCTTATGTATATTATCTAAGAAAATAAGAGAAGAAGATTTGTATGATTCATTATTTTAACTATAATTTTGAACAAGCATACACTTAATTTCAAAATTAAACGATTGACTTTGTGCTAATTGATGATTAAAATTGAGATACATGAAAAAAACTTAGACTCAGCACAAAATTACACATTTTATTTGAAAATCGTCTCCTGGATTTGTGGATGTCGTTAATTGACCGATTAGCTGTTTGACACCCTCGCTGGAAACATCTGGTTTTGACGGCGAGGAAAAGTAATGTAGACCGCTCATCAGCATGTCAGGAGAAACGTGTTGCTTTGATTAGCAACGGGGCGGTATACAGCAACGCTGAATCCTGTGATCAGTTACGCGTTATTGCTCGCGGTCTGCAAGCGGTTGCGGTACCTACTCAGGTCATGACGGTGGATTCTGATTTTGAATACTCTCAGAGTCGCTTTGTCATGGTAAATCCACTCAACCATGATCGTTTCGTGCATTTAGCAGAAGAATTGATAGCGTACTCAATTTCATTGCGCCAATTGCGCTTAAAGAGGTCTTAACCTCGCTGGATAGAACACATTGTAGTGAGTTAGATGTAAAACGGTTCGAGCACATGAAGGAGCAAATGATGACCATTTCGACCCTGCCTGGCACTTCTCCCTTTAATAGCGATTATGACGCACATGAGATCGATGAGATCCTGAGGCAAAATGAGGACTATATCGTCACCCTGGCGCGAGACAAAGTACCCCGCCACATTGCATCTCCAGAACTCTTAGACTTAGAAATCCAGGAACTCGCTCAGAGGTCTCGCATAAAGCTCTGGAAAACGCTTCAAAAAAACCACATTACCTACATTAAGGCTTATATCAGGCGCATCGTTCATTCTGTGTCAATGGACATGATACGCGGATTCAAGCCAGATCTCCCGCTCCCTTTAGATGAAGAGGGCGAACTCTTTCAAGGAAATGTGCTTGTGGCTCTCGGCGAGGGAATGCAGGATCCATTGTACGAACTCGAACAAAAAGAGCGGGTTGCAGAATATATCGCGCAGGTCGTTGATGTGCTGCGTTTACTTCCACCCTGCCAGCGACGGGTCATGATTTGTTCGCTCAAAGATCAACTTGACGATGTTTTGACACTTGCTCAGGCTTTTAAGAATTTTGAGATAAATATTGAGGCTGTGAGGTGGCCTTCGAAGAAAAAAGAAGCGCAAAATCTTCGAGCCTCGCTTTCAGTGACACGGAAGAAGCTGCGCGCCAGAATGACGGAATTTGAGACTGTAGAGTAAGGTACCTATTCGTCGGCAAGCTGTCCCTTATCAAGTGCCAAATCCCCCTGGATGGACTTGCGCGAATGTGAAGAGCGATCCGCCGCGTTACGCGCGAAACCGGCCAGTTTGCGAGCCGCGGGCAGACCGCGCTTGCGTTGCCGGACATCCTCGAACTCTGTGATAAGACGCTGGTACAGCGTTTCCCATTGATCGAGAATGATGGTGCTGTCGTGTTCGGCTACAATTTCCAGGCTGCGCGCACCCATGCTTTTGCGAATCTGGGAGTTTCTCAGCAGGATATCGAGATACTGGGCCATTTCATCACTACTGCCCGGCGAGAAGAGAAAGCCGTTCTCCTCGTGATGCACCAGTTCGGGCAGGGCGTAAGCGTTGGCAGCCACAACGGGCAAGCCAACCGCCATAGCTTCCATAGTAGCCAGGCTCTGTAGATCTGCCTCAGATGGAATGGCGAAGATGTCGGCCAGGCGATAGAGCGAGATCAGGTCGTCATCACTGACGAAGCCCGAAAAAGTGACTCTATCCTGCAAATTGAGCGCGTCCACCTGCGTTCGCAGCCCGGTTTCCGCCGGGCCAGTACTGGTAATCACGATGTGCGCCTGTTCGTGAAGCTTCGCCACCGCGTCGATCAGCACATCGATACGCTTTTCATGACTCAAGCGGTTGACAGACAGGATAATCGGGCGATCCGCCGGCAGTTGGAAACGCTGGCGGGCCTCCTCATTCTGCTGGCCGGGCTGGTAGCGCGCGAGGTCAATACCATTGGAAATGGCTCTTGCCGGAGCGCGCAGTCCATGCTCGTAGAGCAAATTGAGCGCCGTAACGGTGGGGGCCGTCACGTACTCGCAGCGGTTGCAGAAATGCACCAGGTAGCTATACCAGACGTTCTGGAACGACTTCCCCAGAATAGGATCGAAGCCGATTGAGCGTCCAATATTGGCAGGCATATAGTGGTTGGTGGCGATGACCGGCTTGCGCTGACCGCCTCCCAGAATTTGCGCGATATTGCCCATTACCACCGGCGAATGGATGTGGATGATCTCCGGATCATACTGCTTCAAAAGGCGGCGGAATGGCAGGAATGGCAAGAATGGTATGCGCAGTTCCACGTAGGTCGGCCATTCAAACGAAGAGTAGCGGTAAATATGCACCTTATCCTCGATGCGATGGACATCGCGCGTTCCATAACTCGGCGCGACTACCACTACATCGTGTCCGCGCCGGGCAAAATTCGTCGCAAGGTCTCGCGTCACCTTTGGAACACCTCCAACCATCGGGGGGTATTGATCGGTGACGATCATGATACGCATCGCTATCGCTCGCTTCCCAGGCTTCCAGAAGCCAGACCGGGGCTTGTCTTTGACATGCGAACTCAATGAGTCATCGCCAGGGCGTGGGCTTGTCTCCATCGGCGTGATCGTAGTGAGCTTTTGCCAGGGCGGGGGCAAGCTCCGCCCGTACCCTACTGCGAAACGGGAGGCTTGCTTCGCAAGCCAAACGGACAGGGTACGGGCGGGGCTTCGCCGCCCTTGCGGCCCCCCCGCCCTGGTTGTTTCACCCCTCAAGTTCGCGTCTCTGGGGCTTCGCCCCCGGGTTGTGTTATTCCTCGGCGCTCGCCTCTGCCGGAGCCGCGGCAGCAGGAGCAGCAGCTACTTCCGCTTCTTCGACCTTTTCAGCGCGTGTGGCGGCAATCTTCACGATACCTTCTTCAGGATCGGTAATCAGCTTGAAGCCTTCCGGCAACTTGACATCGCTGGCGTGCAATGTATCATCGATATGCTCCAGAGATGTCACATCGACTTCAAAGGCATTGACGATATCTTGCGCCGCGCATTCCACTTCAAGCGTATCTAAGAGGTGGAGCAACACGCCATTCTCATTTTTCACAGCGGGCGCTTCGCCTACCACATGCAGTGGAACCTTCATCAAGATACGTTCAGTCAGGCTCACACGGAAAAAATCAATGTGCAGGATTTTGCCATTAATTGGATTGCGTTGGACATGGCGCACCAGCGCTGTTTGCGCGGCGGCCCCGTCACCCAGTTTTAGCGAAATGATGCCAGTGGTTTTGCGCGCCTTACGCAAAGCCTCAAAATCGACCGCGTTAACCTGCACGGCCTCTGATGCTTCTTTATGCCCGTAGATATTAGCCGGGATCAGGCCTGCCTTGCGTAAATGCTTCGCGGCTTTTCCTATGACTTCCCGGCGAGTTACTGCTAACTCTGTTTGTTGTGCCATACTATTGCTTCCTTTTCTTCTCTTAGCAAGGCCGCGATTCATAGCGTCCTTACTACTATTACTCACTTACTACGAAATTAACCCCGGCTTCGTTACATGATAGTACTGGAAATCAGATTGACAGGTCTGCAAACAGACCTGTCAATCTGATTTTTTGCGTCGCGCGCGGAAATAGGCCTGGATTGCTTCTGCTGACAGGGTATTCAGCACATCGGCGGGACGCAACCAGCCTTTACGGGCCATATTAATACCATACCGTACCACATCTAATCCATCGATACTATGCGCATCGGGATCAACCGGTATTTTCATACCCTTATCACGCGCCCGGCGCAGGTAGCGCCAGTCTAAATCCAGCCGTGAAGGGTGGGCATTGATTTCGATACACACTCCGTGTTCTGCCGCCGCGTCGATGACGGCATCTATATCGAGCATATATCCTTCGCGACCGAGCAGAATGCGCCCGGTAGGATGCCCGATAATATCAACGTATGGATTGGTGATTGCGCGTATCATGCGTTGAGTCTGCTCTTCCGGTGGCAGATTGAACAGGCTGTGGATAGATGCTACCACGAAATCCAGGCTTGCCAGCGTCTCATCAGAGAAATCGAGTGAGCCATCGCGCAAGATATCACATTCGGAACCCTTGAGAATACAAATGCGACCCGCGAACTCTTCGTTCAGGCGGTCGATCTCTTCACCCTGGCGGCGCAGCGCATCCTCATTCAGGCCACCGGCATACGCTGCTACCTTGCTATGGTCGGTCATGCCCAGGTAATGATAGCCGCGCGCGATACAGGCTTCGGCCATTTCGCGAATCGTATTCTGTCCATCGCTCCAGGTCGAATGCACATGCAGGATGCCCTGTAAATCATCCATGCGCACCAGTGCCGGCAGCGTGCCTTCTATGGCAGCTTCGATCTCGCCGCTATCCTCGCGCAACTCCGGCTCGATGTAGGCCATGCCGAGCGCGGCGTAGATATCGGCCTCGTCTTTACACGGTACCAGTTCCAGGTGCGGCTCTTTGCCGCGAAATAGCCCGTAATCGTTGATGGTCATGTTCATGCTGAGGGCGCGCCGCCGCAGCGGGATATGGTGTTCTTTGGAGCCGCTGAAGTGATGCAGCGTATAAGGGAACTGGTTATCATTGACCACGCGCAGGTCCATGTTGATGCCACTTTTCAAAACCACGCTCGATTTTGTCTCGCCCTTGCCAGTAATCACCTGTACAGACGGCTGGCTGGTGAACACGCTCATAATCTTGCGGCGCGTTTCATCGCTGGCGTCACCGGCCACGCTCACTACCATGTCGATATCGCCAATTGTTTCGCGGCGGCGACGCAGGCTGCCCGCCACCTGCATACGCACGATCTCCGGGATGGTTGCTAACGCCGAGCGCATACGCTCCGCCTCGTCTTCGGCCACCGGGTAGAGGAAACGCCCGGCGTGCTGCGCCAGTAAGGCGATGCCCTGCAAGATTTTATCCTGCGTCTTCTTTCCAAAGCCGGGCAGTACCGCTACTTTGTTCTCGTTACAGGCCTGTTCCAGTTCAGCAATGCTCTGCACATGCAACTGGTTATAAATAACGTTGATCTTTTTCGGCCCTACGCCCTGTATGCGGCGCATATCCAGCTTCACCTGCGGCGTTTCTGCCACCAGTTCATCGTGCAAGGCCATATGCCCGGTGTTGACCAGTTCTTCGATGCGCTTGATGATGGTGGAGCCGAGACCCGGCACCCCTTTGAGCTTGCCTTCGCGGGTCAACTGCTCGATATCGCCATCCAGTGCGCTGACCGCCCGCGCCGCGTTCTCGTAGGCGCGTACCTCAAAGGGATTGCTGCCCTCTTTCAATTCGAGCAGGCTGGCGACATCTTCTAACACATTGGCAACCGAATTTTTATCCATACATTCCTCTTATGTCATTGCACGCGCAAATCAAAAAACTCCGGCGGAACCGGTGTCACCTCGAAAGGATTGCGTCCCTTGAGGTCTCGATTGAGGTAGCGTTTGCAGTCGAAATGCGCCAGCAGCCAGCAGTACCACTGGGTGGTGACGAACAGCGCGTCCCATGGCTTTTCCGGCCCCAGGTCCAGCACCTTGTTACACACAAAACAGCGTGCCATACCCGCCGCGACAGCGCGTTCAAACCAGCGGTATACAAACTGGTGGAAATCTTCCAGCGTCATCATCTCCAGACTGGACTCTGGATAGCCGAACAGCACCGGGTCGGGACATTCACGAAAGTCAGTCGATGCGCGGCTCAACGCCATGATCGGCGCTCTAATCGTTACCTTGATCTCGTCGTGCTGCGGGTCGTCAGCCGCCGTCGTAATATCGCTCATCAGCAGCCCCTCCCGCGCAAACCATGCCAGTAATTCGTTTCTCATAGTATTTTCTTAGCCTGATGTGTCTACTACTGTACCATTTTGCGGGTGAACCGTCAAATCAGTGGGCTTGCCCGCACTTGCCAGCTACGTTATAATGCTTGCATTACTTCATGAAAACCACGCGGTCGTGGTATGGTTCGATGTCGCACCGAAAGGACCGAGTCAAACCATGCGTTCAATAGAAGACGACACTTCGACCTCTGTAGGGACGCGATTTATCGCGTCCGGGTCCGCCTCTGTAGGGACGCGATTTATCGCGTCCGGGTCCGCATTCCATGATGGCGAACCTGCGGCAGCCGCCGTCACCATCGCTGATATCTGGGAAGCGCACAAGCTGCTCAAGCCGCGTTTGCACCATACACCACTGACGCCTTCGCGCACCCTGCGCGATTTGACCGGCGCGGATATTTACCTGAAAGCCGAAAATACGCAGCGTTCAGGCTCCTTCAAAGTGCGCGGAGCCAGCTATAAACTTTCACGCCTGGCTCCACAGGAATACGAACGCGGCGTGATCGCGGCCTCGGCTGGCAACCATGCCCAGGGCGTGGCGATTGCCGCCTCGCAGTACGGCATCCCCTGCACCATCGTGATGCCGGAAACCGCGCCGCTCGCCAAAGTGATGGCGACGCAGAGCTACGGGGCCACCGTCGTACTGCACGGTTTTACCTACGATGACGCATACCAGCGCTGCCGAGAATTGCAGGAACAGTCAGGCGCAACCTTTATTCATGCCTTCGATGACCCCGATATCATCGCCGGTCAGGGGACGCTTGGCCTGGAAATGTTGAGCGACTTGCCCGACGCGGACGCGCTGGTTGTGCCAATTGGTGGCGGTGGGCTGATATCTGGTATCGCGATTGCGGCGCGCGCATTACGTCCTGATATCACCATCATTGGCGTGCAAGCCGCGGGCGCGGCCTGCTTTCGCGCCTCGCTCGACGCCGGAGAAGTTCGCTCTCTACCCGCCATTGCCACCATCGCCGATGGCATCGCCGTCAAGCGACCCGGCGCGCTGACCTTCTCAATTATCCAGCGATTGGTAGATGATGTTGTTGTAGTCAATGACGAAGCGATTATCAGCGCGGTACTCTTCTTGATGGAACGCTGCAAGATGCTGGTCGAGGGCGCGGGCGCGGCTGGCGTGGCGGCTCTTTTGAGCGGCGCGGTCAAATTGCCCGGCAAAAAGGTGCTGGTGCCTTTGACGGGCGGCAACATCGATATCAACCTGGTGGGCCGTTTCATCGAGCATGGACTGGCGGCAGCTGGCCGCTACTTCGTCATTCATACGCGGCTGGCCGATCGTCCGGGCGAACTGATGCGCCTGCTGGGCATCATCGCGGATATGCGTATCAATGTGATCGACGTGCGCCACCAGCGCATTTCCAGCCGCCTGCCCATCATGCAGCGCGAAGAAACTCTCACCCTGGAAACGCGCGACCGCTCCCAGTGCGAGGAATTGTTACAACGCCTTCGCGCCTCCGGCTACGTTGTCGAGGAGGCGCAAGCGCTGGAATAATGTATGACGCCAGTTGTGATGATTCAGCCCATCCATCGCAGTCTGTCTTATTGAATGAAAATGTCTGAGGCTCATCCATCAGGTTTGACAAAGGTATGGTAAAATGTCCGCATTATGAACCTGTGGGCAGAATCTGAGAACCTCGAATTAGCCAGTATGTCTGCGGAGCGGGCGCAAAAATCGGGCACAATGCGTCGCAATTCCACGGAACACGCTGTATTGCCAGCATTGCGCTCCTGGCTGCTGGCTGAGTATGTCGCGCCCTATTGTCGCTCGCTGGCCGCCACACGCATTTTCCGCCGCTGCATCTGGCTCGATGCGCCGGGCAGCACGCGCGTTATGTCGAAGAAGGCCGACGGGAATCAAGGGGGCGACAGTGGGCGCGGTAGCGGTAGTGGAAGCGGTAGCGGACGCGATGAATCGCGTCCCTACATTTTTGATGATGTTGCAGGGATGGAACAATCAAATCATAGCCGGTCACGTTCGGGCAAGGGCGCGAAGAAAGCGCATTCCGAAACATTGCCACCCGCGCTGCAAATCGTCACCGCTCTGTCCGGCGAACTGGCCCGCGAAAGCAAGCCGATTACCCTGCAAGGCATCGCTCTCGACACCACAAAATCTGTAGGGACGCGATTTATCGCGTCCGCCCCCGCGTCCAAAGCTTCCCAGGACGCCTTCGTTTTGCCAGAGGAGAGCAGCGTCATCAACGCCAGTTGGCGCGAGACTGCTCCCGCGCTTCTCCCGGCCATCGAGCAAAGCGCCGCTATCTTCCTCATTAACCCGCTCGCGATTACCAGGTCAGGCGCATCGGTAAAGGGCGAAATCCCGTTCCTGACGGCAGATGAACTCACGCCCCTTGTGCAGCGCACTGCGCCAACGGAAGTGTGCCTGTTGTTGATGCATCAACAGGTTGAGAGGGTATTGCTTCCAGCTTTGCGCTCGACAGCAGGGGCAGCAGCTTTTACCGCCTTACTGCGCAGCGACCGCTGGAAAGCGATGCTGGCGAAGGAGAGCGAGAACGACTCAAAGGTTAGTAGAGCGATTGACCTCTGGCTAGCTTCGCTGCAACCACATTTCCCATTTGCGCGGCGTATAACTTTTCCCATGCTGATCGGACCGGCTACTGTTGAAGACGCGCCCTGCTCTCTGCTCTTCGCCACGCGCCGCCAGGATAGCCTGACCTGTATGAACGATGCCGTGTGCGGCTATCGCAGACGCCTGGAGCAAGAGAGCCGACGGGGCATTTTGAACGAAGCATGGTTTGCCGCGCAACAGGCTGGACGCGACGCGCAGGCTTTGCAACACTTGAGCGAAGACACCCTGCGCGAAGGCCGCGCTCGTCTCCCCCGTCGCTGGCCCGACCTGCGCCAGCAACTCTTGCTTGATCGTTTCGGGCAGTGGACACAGAGCGAATACGATGCAATCATCTGCCGCCTGGTGCAGGCGGATGAAGTGCGCTGCGAGTGGCGACAGGCGAACCAGGAAAATCTGCCCTGTCGCGTGCCCGGCCATGAGGATATGTTGCTGTGGCAATGGAAAAAGAGACGCTACTAGGGGGAAATGCCGGGTATGGGGATGCCCGGACATTTTAGTAGCCTCTCTTAACTAAGGAACGTTCTAGACATAACTTTAGTGGCAAAAATTATGATTAGTTAGAGTGAAAAATTGCGTCATGAATTTTCCCTCTACCACATTGGTCTATAGAGCGAGTATAATATCTGGAATATTATAATGAACAGAACAGAGCAAAGGCCAGTAGCGACACCCCTTGTGGGTGTCCCGTACCTTACATCAGAGGCGCGCATCAGAGGCGCGCAGACAAACAGGACACCCACAAGGGGTGTCGCTACTGGGATCTTGAAGGACGAAGAGGATACACCTGGATGGCACGAAAGCAGAAAATGACGGGAGACCATACTCCCGATCCGTTTGACGAACAATTCTCGCCGCAAACCGGCGATGGTAATCAGAAAGAGAGTGAGCAAGAATTTGCCACTACCTACGGTGATGGACGCGAAACGGCGCTTCCCTACAACACCTTTAGTGATGAAAACCGGCATCACGAGGCCGGCAAGCGCGAAGTCGAGATGTACATTCGCACGTACAATACGCTCTTGCGCAGTTCAGGTGAAATCAGCCTGAAAGCCCTGGTGCAGGCGCATTATAACATCGATTCGAGCCTGCATCCAGAAGCGCGATCACCGTACCCCGATATGTCCGCTTTCATTTACAGCGTACTGCGCCTGCCGTCTGCTATTATTCATTGCGACCTGGTGCTGCTGGGTCAATCTGAAGATGTCTTCTTGCAGCAGGGCTTTCAGGTCGATCACTGGCAGTCGGTGACAGCCTCGGCGCGGCGGCGCAAGTGGTTCTATGATGGCAACAATACACTGGCGGTCTACGTTGCCAGCGTCAGCGACACCGACGATATTGTTCCCATTCTGGTGGCCTTCCAGATTGAATGGAACAAGATGTATTACCTGCTCAATGCCGACCCCACTACCATGCAGATATTAGAAACACGCATGGATCATACGTCGCCCGTGTTTGCCGAAATTCGCAAAGTGCTGCGCGAGCGCCTGCATATCGCGGTCGATGACTGGGAGCGCCTCGAAGTCATCTGGGGCGATCTCCTGTGGGAAAACCTGCTCACCACCGGCAGGCAGCGTAAAAGTTTCGCACTGCGCTTCCTGGGCGGCTCCCACGTTGGCTATGTGCGCGCCACGCGCCAGTGGTGGGAGCCGGTAGAAAAACTGCTGGGAACCCTGGGGTTGCAGGATCGTCCGGTCTACTTCGTATCCAGCAATACGCACAGCCTTGTCAATCTCATGTCGGGCGCGTTGCTGCGTCGTGACAACGAATTGACAAAGTTTGCCCTGAGCGGCGAAGACCCCTACCTGGCCGATGAATGTCGCAAACTGCAACAGGGTATTGTGCCGGGCAACTGGCAGAACTTTCTCTACTTCCTGGCGCGCGAATGGGTACGCACCCCGGCTGGGAAAGAGTTCGTACGCCAGCGCACGAAGGAGGAGGAGGAGCGCGGCATCTGGTACATCAACGCGCGGCACGGCCTGGAAATCGACGCGCAGGTGTTTGAACTGGCCCGCCTGCGTCCCATGGATGTCGATCCGCGCTGTCGCATGTCCGGCATGGACAAGCTGGCAAAGAGCAAGGCCATCATCCTGAATATCGACTACCCGCTGGGCATGGCCGCCTACCGCATGATGCGCGAGATCATGGAGAACATGCCCAACTTGCGCGGCATCTACATTCTCGGCAAAGCAGCTACCCTCAACGGCAGTATCGGCGACGTGATGATTTCCAACGTCGTACTCGACGAGCATAGCCAGAACACCTACTGGCTCGACAACTGCTTTACCGCCCAGGATGTGCAGCCCTATCTGATTTATGGTTCTGTGCTGGACAACCAGAAGGCCGTATCCGGCAAAGGCACTTACCTGCAAAACCGCCAGTACTACGATTTCTACTATCGCGCCAACTATACCGTTGTCGAAATGGAGAGCGGCCCCTACCTTAACGCCGTCTACGAAGACCAGTACCTGACACGCTACCCCGTGGGAGAAAACATCAACTTCGCGCGCCTGCCCTACGAACTGGGCATCCTGCACTATGGCTCAGATACGCCCTATACACGCGGCAAGAACCTGGGCGCGGGCAGCCTCTCCTACTTCGGCATGGACTCCACCTATGCCAACGCCGTCGCCATCCTGCGGCGCATCTTCGAGAACGAAATCCAGCAGCACACACAAACGCAGCCCCTGATGGAGGACGTACAACCCATCAAGGCTCAACCCGTCGCGAAACCATAAGAGAGAAGGGTGCGGGTTGGTCGCCTGCGGCGACCAACCCGCACCCTTCTCTCTCTACTTACGAACTGCGCCGCAGTTCACATTCTCTATACCTACACCCAGCGCGGTCTGTTCGATCAGGTAACGGGTAACAGCGTCCAGGCTGCCCGTCTGGCTGTATACTGCCACCTGGCGATCCGCGCCGGTGCCGCGTGGGTCATCGAGCAGCATTCGCAGGTAGGTAATTTCACGCCTGCTGCCCAGGTCATCCAGCACATCATCGACGAAATCCAGCATTTCACCGATGGCGTCACGCAGTGGCAAAGAGCGCCCCTGCATAAAATCGATGATTTTTCCATCCAGCCCGTAGCGCATGGCCTGCCATTTATTCTCCTCCACGTAATAACGCGGCAGGATGTGCATTGCCAGGCCGCGCTTATAGAGCCAGGCCAGCTTCGCCACCAACGCCTGGCAGAGCGCTGCCAACGCCAGCGTATCCTCGAGTGTCGCGGGCATATCGCAGATACGAAACTCGACTGTATTGAAGAACGGGTGCGGGCGAACATCCCACCAGATCATCTTGCCATTGTCGATGATGCCCGCCGAAATCAGCGACTGCACATAGCGCTCGTAGTCCGACCAGGAGGCAAACGATTCTGGCACGCCGCTGCGCGGAAATGGTCGCCACACTACCGAGCGGTACGACTTGATCCCGGTTAAACGCCCCGACCAGAATGGCGAGTTGGTCGAAAGCGCCAGCAGATGCGGCAGCCAGCTCCGCAGTGAATTCACCAGGCTGATAACCAGTTCGCGGTCTTCAGTGTCCCCCAGTCCGACATGTATATGCAGCCCGAAAATCAAAATGGAACGGCAGATATCCTGCAACTGCTCCTCCAATTCGGCATAGCGTTCGTTGGGCGTCGCCAGTTGCTCTATCCAGGAACCTGTAGGGTGCGTACCCGCGCTAATCAACGACAATCCTTCCTGCTCCGCCAGCTTCAGCAGCGTGGCGCGCGTTTGTTGCAGTTCCAGGCGAGCAGCCAGGATATTCGGACAAACATCGCTCGCAATTTCGACGGTCGATTGCAGCATCTCGGCCTTGATTTTATCGCCGAACTGCGCTGCCCCCTTTTCCAGCATCGTCAGAATATGCGAAGACAACTGCCCTGTGTGCCGGTCCACCATTTGAAATTCTTCTTCGATTCCAAGCGTAAATCGCGATGACATACCTATCTCCTTTGCGAAGTCATAGTAAGGGCGGGAGTGGAGCGGGTGAGAGGAGGGGACCCTTGCGGTCGCCCTGGGCCAGACAACACAAACAACCTACAAGGGATCGCATTCCAAACGGCATGTTTCCATCGCCATCAGTTGAGGCACGCGCGCGCATGTAACTTCCTTAGACATAGACGACGTACTACAAGCTCTGGGAATACTAGCGTACACAAGAAGTATGCTCTTTGTCAAGGGGTAAATACTGA
>DAHVFL010000290.1 GCA_027316975.1 Chloroflexota bacterium
CGGCTTGCTCGCGTCCGTCGCCTCGCGTCCGTTTGCTCGCGTCGGCTTGCTCGCGTCCGTTTGGGGCGATGGTCTCATGGCTAACGGACGCGATAAATCGCGTCCCTACACATGTATTATTCAGAAATAACAGGAAGAAATACAGGAAGAAATACAGGGAGAAAGTAATCCAACAGGCAAAAAAATTCGTAGAACTATATGGCCGAATCTGTATTGACCGGTTGGGGAGGATTTGAAGCCATGTATAGATTCGACCATTATTTTATGCTCGAATTCGATTCATATCCCTCCTGATACTTTTTCACGCTCATTTTCAACTTTTATCCCGCCCTCACGTACATGTGATAAGTTAATACTAGCCATGATTCTCATTAGATTTTTGTATTGAAGAGGAAAAATTATGGAGGATTTACGCGGAGCGTCCAGCATGGGCAGCGCGGGCACGAGAGCGACGGGAAAACTACCGGCAGATACTGCCGCTACACATACTAATGCTACGAATGATGCCAACGCGAATTCGGATCGGGAATTGCAACTGGTGGTGATTGAGGGCTTTCAGGTGGGGCGCGGCGTGGCGCGTCTTGATCCCGTCGATATTACGCGCCTGGGGTGCCAGGCTGGCGATACGGTTTTGATTACGGGTCAGCGCACGACGGCAGCCAAGGTAGTGCCGAGCAGCGTGGTTGAGCGCGGCCAGCAGTCCATCCAGATGGATAGCCAGGTGCGCCAGAATAGCGCGTCGGGCCTGGGCGAGCGCGTGACGGTGCGCAAGGCTCGCGTGCAGCAGGCCGAGAAAGTGACGCTGCTGCCCCTCACGGGCGGCGCGCCTGTGCAGGAGGCCGATCTGCAATATATCGCGCGTTATCTGATTGGCCTGCCCGTTACGATTGGCGATCTGCTGCGCGTTGGCACGCCTGGAACCGCGCCGCGCGAATTTCTCATTATCGGCACCACGCCGGCCACTCCCAGCTACAGCGTGCAAAAAAAGGCTACGGGCGATCTTGACGCGCTCATTCCCCCGCAGCCGCGGCCAGCTAGCGATGTTGAAGCGGTGGTCGTGCAGACGGGTACCATTGTGCGGGCGCAGGCGCGTGGCGCGGCTCGCACCAGCGGCCTGGGACGGGTGAGCTACGAGGATATCGGCGGGCTGGGCAAAGAACTACAGCGTATCCGCGAAATGATCGAACTGCCGCTGAAATACCCGGCGGTCTTTGATCGCCTGGGCGTGGAACCACCCAAAGGCGTGCTGCTTTATGGTCCTCCGGGAACGGGCAAAACGCTGATCGCGCGCGTGGTGGCGTCCGAAACTAATGCCGCGTTCTTCGTGATTAACGGCCCCGAAATCATGAACAAGTTTTATGGCGAAAGCGAGTCGCGCCTGCGTTCGGTCTTCCAGGAGGCGCAGAAACGCGCACCCAGCATCATCTTTATCGACGAACTGGACGCGCTCGCGCCCAAACGCGCCGAAACGGGCGGCGAAGTTGAGCGGCGCATCGTGGGGCAACTGCTGGCCCTGATGGACGGCATGACCTCACGCGGCCAGGTCGTGCTGATTGGCGCGACCAACCAGCCCAACGCGCTCGATCCCGCCATGCGCCGTCCGGGTCGCTTTGATCGCGAAATCTCCCTGCGCGTGCCGGATGTGCGCGGTCGCACCGAGATTCTCCAGATTCACAGCAAGGACGCGGCTCTGGCCGGTGATGTCGATTTCGCGCGCGTGGCCCAGCTTACGCCGGGCTTCGTGGGCGCTGACCTGGAGGCATTGTGCCGTGAAGCGGCGATGGTAGCGCTGCGGCGCGTGCTGCCGCATATCGATTACGAAAAAGGCTATATCCCCTACGAGACGCTGGTGAATTTGAATATTACGATGGCCGATTTCCAGGTAGCCCTGCGCGAGGTCGAGCCATCCACTACACGCGAGGTCTATGTCGAGGTCAGTGAGACGACATGGGAGGATGTTGGTGGCCTCGCAAAGGTCAAAGCGCTGCTGACCGAGGGGGTCGAGTGGCCGCTGCGCTACCCCGAAATTTACGCGCACGCGAAGGTCGAGCCGCCTCGCGGTGTGCTGCTCTCAGGTCCTCCGGGATCGGGCAAGACACTGATCGCGCGCGCGCTGGCGAACCAGTGCGAGGCCAGTTTCATCTCTATCAAAGGCCCTGAACTGCTCTCAAAGTGGGTGGGCGAGTCCGAGAAAGGGGTGCGCGAAGTCTTCCGGCGGGCGAAACAGGCCGCGCCGTGCATCGTCTTTTTCGATGAAATTGATGCGCTGGCCCCGCGACGCGGCGGCGAAAGCGATGGACACGTAGGCGACCGCGTCATTGCGCAGCTGCTTACCGAAATGGACGGTGTGGAGGGACGCGAAGGCGTGATTGTGGTAGCGGCCACCAACCGGTCAGAACTGATCGATACGGCGCTGCTGCGTCCGGGCCGCTTTGACATGGTGGTAGAACTGGCCTATCCCAACAAGGAGGAGCGGCTCGCCATCTTCGCTATCCATACCAGAGGGCGACCACTGGCCCCCGACATCACAATGGAGGAATTAGCCAACTTGACCGAAGGGCGCAGTGGCGCGGATATCGAGGCCATCTGTCGCCGCGCCGCGCTGCTCGCGCTGCGTGAATGGATTGCGCCCCGCCTGAGCGCCAGCCGCGTGCAAGTGACTGAAGAATTTGAGCACGACGATAATGAGCCAGACTCAGCTGCGTCTGTATCATCCTCTGCCCCTGCGCAACCTGTCATGCCAACAAACCCCTTTACTATGCGCGCCGAACAATTCGCCATCGCCATAGGAGAGCAGCGCGAGCGGTACTCCGTGCAAGAAGCAGCAGAAGATGTAATAATGCGCAAAGAAACCGGGCGACAGCGTTTACTCGATATGGCAACGGATTTAGATCAGCAGGGCAAAAAGCCCCTGAGAGGCTTCCGCCTCTGGCTGGCGCGTTTGTTTGGCCTGGTCTAATATATAAGAAACCGAACGCGCTCGCCCTGTCATCCTGAGCGCAGCGCTGTCATCCTGAGCGCAGCGAAGGATCTGCGCGATGGACCCCTGATGCGTTGTGGAGCAGATCCTTCGCTGCGCTCAGGATGACAAAGCGAAGGTGTGACAGGTGGCCTGCGCCTGGTCGATACAATTCATCAAACGGGGGACGCAAGCGTCTTCTTTGACATTGTAAAAGCACATGTATAACAATGTTATTACATAATGTACATACCTCAGCAGTTCCTTTTGTATGGCAATGTAGTAAAAACTCGTACATTGTCGTAAATCTCGTGATTACTGATTGGCTAGCCACTTACAATATATAATAGGACTATGTTATAATATACGTGGAGAGATTAGAGAAGCTGTGAAGGGAGAGGTTCAATGACAATGTTATCCGGTGGCGCTGACCATTCCTCTTCCGTGTATCGCGAGAAGGTGACACAGGCATACCTGCAAGCCATACACACTATCGATGACCGGGTGACGCCCTTTTTAGGCAAGGCTACCACCCGTGTCCTGGTACAAGGCTCCGCCAGGCGGCTGGCTGAAACCTATCCTTTTCTTCACTTTCTTGAGAAAATGCCCTACACCGATGTTTCGCCTTCTGTTGTGCATGAGCAACTGGGCGGCGTCGTGCCAGCGCAACTTGCGGCTGGCCTGGATGCCCTGTTGCAAGAGTGTTTCGCGGGGTTGAAAGAACTGACCGGGAACCTGATCGCGCCGCACCTTCTGGAGGAAGTCCGGCGGCAACTTGAACAAACGCCGTAATAAAGGGATTTGGAGGGCAGCGTGCAACCACAGCAGAAGGTAACAGCAAGCGCGTATCGCTCCCTCATCGGACAGAATGGGGATCGCCTGGCGGCTCTCCGCCAGCAAATGGACTTTATCAATACCATTGGAAAGCGTTTTGTGGCGGCCATTGACCGCTTTCAGGTGCATCGCGCTCTGCTTTCCACGCTGCAAGATCTCTATCATTTTTCTGCCTGTTCCATTTTACTCGAAGAAGACCCCATCGAACTGACCTTTCAGCTTTCTATTATTCCATCTCACCCCCTGAACCAGGCCTTTATTGCGGCTATGATGGAAAGTATTGCGCGGGCTGCCGAGGTAATCGATTTCCCCAGGGTGACGGCGGACGAGTTGGCGCTGATGGCCTACCTGGATGCCCCCGATGACCTGGCCTGGTCCGATTCCGCAACGCCGAGCGCTGTCACCGGTATTGGCGATTTTCTCAACATTCCTTTGACGGTGGAGAACCGCATCATCGGTATGCTCAGCCTTTTTGACGAGCGTGAAGGCGTCTTCGATGCCGAACTATTGCAACTGACCACCATGATCGCTGATTACGCGGCGGTTGCGCTCGAAAATGTGCGCCTGCGCGAGCGCGAAAGGGCGTTGTGGCGCGATGCCGAGATGGAACGCCAGCGCCTGGTGCTGATTATCAACAGTATGGCCGAAGGGTTGCTGATTACCAACGAGGAAGGGGCCATTACTTCGCTCAACAACTCTGCGCAACATTTGCTGTTTCAGGCGCGTCTGCCGTTGGAGGAAACTTCAACTCCCCTGCGCCGCCTGGCCGCCTTCAACGAGGCGAAGTGGCTGACCGACCTGGCGGATATCATTGACAAGGCCCTGGCCGGCCATATCATTATGGGTCACGAGCTAGTGGCCGATGCCAGCGACGAGGCCGTTCCACTGACACTCAGCATCAGCGCCGCGCCATTGTATGATAGCAGGCAGTCGATGCAGACGCGCATTCTGGGTGTTGTAGCGGTCCTCAACGACATCACCTCACATAAACAGCTTGAGAAGTTAAAGGATGAGTTCGTGTCAATTGTTTCGCATGAACTGCGCACGCCTTTAACCACCATCAAGGGCTACACGCAGCACCTGATACGACGCATCGAGCGGCGCTTGCGCGGTACCAGCGCAACGCTGCCCGCCAACGCGGTTGCTGAATTGCCGGAGAGCTATGACCTGCGCAGCCTGAATATCATGCAAAGCCAGACCGATCACCTTGAGCGACTGGTGAATGATTTGCTCGATCTTTCGCGCGTGCAGTGGGGCGAGTTGAACCTGCACTATTCCAGCTTTTACCTGGCCGATGTGCTGGCCGAAAGCGTGCGCCTGGCGCAGATCAGCGCGGAACAGCACACCATCTTTCTTGATATCGACACGCCGGATAGCAAGCTGGTCGCTGATAAGCTGCGTATCAGCCAGGTGGTCGGGAATATTCTGGATAACGCCGTCAAGTTTTCGCCCCAGGGCAAACAGGTCACAGTGATTTTGAAAGAACAGGGCAAAGAGTTCCAGGTGAGCATCAGCGACCGGGGTATAGGTGTCAGTCCAGACTTTTTTGATCACATCTTCGAGCGCTTCTATCGCGTGCGCAATACCGCCAGCCGCCAGTATTCAGGTATCGGCATGGGCCTGTTTATCGCCAAAGCCATTGTGGAAGCGCATGGCGGGGGCATCTGGCTCTCCAGCAATCCTGGCACAGGAAGCACGTTCTACTTCACGCTGCCGAAGGTTCCGCGCACCGGTATGCTGCCAGCAGTGTGATTGCCAGAGCGGGGGTAATCCCCGTCTGCCATTTGTCATCCTGAGCGTAGCGAAGGATCTGCGTGGTGGCTGACGAGAGATCCTTCGCTGCGCTCAGGATGACAGCCAGGCTTCAGTTCACGCCTCTGGTATTTGTCCCCGCCCTGGCACCTCTGGAACCTATAACGCCTGTAACAAATCCGTCGGGTTAGACCCGAATTGCTTGCGCAAATACGATATGCCGAAGCTGGTAAAGTGGATGGAGGCAAAGCTGGCGCGCAGGAATTGGATGTTGCGCAGGAAACGCGCCTCGCCCCACAGGGGGTGCCGCAGGTCGCGCAGAGCATTGAGGATGTTGCCCGCGCTGGTAAAGAGCACACCGGCTGATATAACCAGGATTTCAATAAGCGGGTGATGTGGCAGGTCCAACGGGCTGGGCAACGCGCTGAACAGGCCGAAGTAGAGAATGCTACCCGATATGAGCGCCGGGAAAAGCGCGCTGAACAGTATGAAAAGCGTGGTGGGTTCGCACAGGACGAGCGGTGTTATGCCAAAAGGGCCGAAGGCCCATCCGATGAGCGGGTCATTTTTAAGCAGTGCAATCAGTACTTTAGCGCATTCAACAAGCGCAAGCCAGAGCGCGACGAAACCAATCAGTCCCAGGACGCTGGTAATATGCACGCTGCTGTGAATACCTGGCATTCGCTACTCCTTATTCACATGTCGCAAAAGTTTATACTATTCTAGTA
>DAHVFL010000291.1 GCA_027316975.1 Chloroflexota bacterium
GGTAGGTTTCTTGAAATGGGTTGGCAGAGGCTGTCATCCTGAGCGCAGCGAAGGATCTGCACGTTGCCGGCGAGAGATCCTTCGCTGCGCTCAGGATGACAGCCTCTGCACCTCTCTGGCTTCTTTCCTAAAAAACCTACCGGTGAAAGGCGGGGCTTCGCCGCTCTCGCGGCCCCCCCGCCCTGGTTAGCGCTATCTCTCGACGCAAGCAGCTCTGTGGGATATACTGAGGTCAATAAGTAGAGGCACCCAATTTTCACAGCGCCTATTTCAGAAGGAGTTTCGTGTATGACAGTAGCCAGAACCCCGCATATGACCGATTACGAGGCGGAACGTCGTGATTTTCACCTGGAAGTTCCCGAATATTTTAACTTTGCTACCGATGTGATTGGCAAATGGGCCAGCGATCCACATAAACTGGCGATGTTGTGGGTCGGGCAGGATGGCGAGAGGCGTCAATTGACCTATGCCCATTTCGCTGAGCATTCCAGTCGCGCCGCCAACGCCTTCGCCGCGCTGGGCATCCAGAAAGGCGACCGCGTGCTGGTGATGTTGCCCCGCATTCCCGAATGGTGGGAGACGGTGCTGGGGTTGATGAAGCTGGGCGCGGTTCCTATCCCCTGCACGACGCTGTTGACCCCCAAAGATATCCAGTTCCGCTCAGAGGTGGCGGAAGCGGCAGGCTTTATCACCGACAGCGAGGGCGCGGGCAAATTTGACCCGGTACGCGGCGAATGTCCAACTGTGCGCTATGCCATTCTGGTTGATACTCCGCGGAGCGAGCGCGCGGGCTGGACAAATTATCGCCAGATCGCGGAACACGCTTCGCCCGAATATACCGGTGCGAAGACGCGCAGCGATGACTCCTGCCTGGTCTATTTTACTTCCGGCACGGTCGGTTATCCCAAGATGGTGCTGCACACCCACGCAAGCTATCCCATCGGGCATACCATTACCGGAAAGTACTGGTTAGACCTGCACGAGGACGACCTGCACTGGAATCTGTCCGAGATGGGCTGGGCGAAGGCGGCGTGGAGCAATTTGTTTGGCCCCTGGGTGATGGGCGCGGCCATGTTCATGCAGGATGCACGTGGCAAGTTCAACGCCATCGAAACGCTGGAGATGCTGCATGACTATCCTATTACCACGCTATGCGCGCCGCCCACTGCCTATCGTATGCTGGTGCTTGACGAGCCAATGGCCTATCTGAAAACGAACCCGCCGAAGGCGTTGCGACACTGCGTGGGCGCGGGCGAGCCACTGAATCCAGAGGTCATCAAAATCTGGCAAGAAGTGACGGGCATGACCATCCGCGATGGTTACGGGCAAACTGAGACGGTGCTGCTGTGCGCCAATTTCCCGCCGTTGCCGGTGAAGCCCGGCTCGATGGGCAAGCCCTCTCCCGGCTTCGACGTGAGCGTGATCGACCATGACGGCAGCGAGCTTCCCGCGGGTAAAGAAGGCGATATCGCGGTGAGGATTAAGCCGAACAGACCCACCTGGATGTTCAAGGAGTACTGGCGCAACCCGGATGCCACCAACGGCTGTGAGCGCGGCGACTGGTATATTACGGGCGATCGCGCCTACAAGGACGAGGACGGCTACTTCTGGTTCGTGGGGCGCGCCGATGATGTGATTATCAGCGCGGGCTACCGTATCGGGCCATTCGAGGTGGAAAGCGCGCTCAAAGAGCATCCCGCCGTCGCGGAATCCGCCGTGATTGCCAGCCCGGACGAGATGCGCGGCGAGATCGTCAAAGCCTTTGTCATTCTTGCACCTGGATATACAGCATCTCCCGAACTGGCAAGCGAAATACAGGATCACGTCAAGCGCGTCACGGCTCCCTACAAATACCCGCGCGAGATCGAGTTCGTGGAGGCGCTGCCTAAGACTATCTCCGGGAAGATAAGGCGGGTAGAGTTGAGGGAGATGGAACGGCAGAAGAAGATGGGGAAGTGACTATCCATTAACTTGTTTAAATTCTCGTAAGTGGTTTTCCACTTACGAGAGTTACTCCAATTTGTTTTAAATGATGGGGTAATCGATGCCAAAATCCGCCATTCCGATGGGTTCAGAATTTGGTCCCAATCAAGTTGATCTTGTACGTGTATTAGAGCTTGCCCGGCAATACGAGGGAGATGATGAGGCATTTACAAACGCGCTAGCTGTCGAGTATAAGCGCCCTACTAAAACGGCAAAAAATACGATACTCAGCATGAGAAAATATCTCCTGATTGACGACAGTGATCAACTGACCGAAGTAAGTCATACGCTTCTTGCTTTACAGTCACAACCCATCAAACTATATACTGCCTTCGCGCGTCACATGCTTCTCAATTTACGTGGCATTGAAGTCGTCAATGCTATCGATACCTTGATCAAATCAGGCGAGCGTCCTACCCAGCTAAGCATTGCTGAGATGTTACATGCGCAGGGTAGTTATGTCCCACCAAGTAGCACGCATATCAGCAAGTTATGTGGCTGGCTCCGGCTCGCAGGTGTATTTAGCTGCGACGGAAATTTCGAGTGCCTGGAAATGGAACGTGTCACTCAGATCATCGGCGCAAACCAGCAGGAGACAGATCTTTTAGCTGAAATGCCAGAAGATCAACGCGCAGTGCTGAAAGCTCTCTGCAATCTACCAATGGAAACGATACCAGATAAGGAGCCTCTGCAAGGCAATAAGATCAAAGAATATGCAGAGGAACTCTATGGCACATCGTTTGATCCGAAGAGCTTCAAAGGTGACGTTTTAGAGCCACTCCAAACTGCTGGCTATATCACGCTTGTGAATCCGAGTAAGGTGACAGGTAAATCATATCTTGTTTATCGTACTGAGAAATTTGCAAACGAATATTTGACTGCTCTTGTTGATTCACTTGCCAATACAGGCCTGGCAGTACGGCAACTCCTACGAAAGCCTCTATCTGAAATATTGCAAGAGATGCAAGCAGAAGATACTGGAACCAAGGGAAAGGCATTAGAAGCACTGGCTTTCTACTTTATGCGTCTGCTTGGTTTAGAGTTTAAATCATGGCGCAAGCGTGGGAAAAAGGCCAGTGGTTTCGAGGTTGATGTTATTGTTGAGGGTACCCGTCTTGTCTTTAGCCGCTGGCAGATACAGTGTAAAAACACTCCCGAGGGTAAGGTTTCATTAGAAGATATTGCTAAAGAGGTAGGGCTTTCAATTCAGCTCAAATCAAATGTTATTCTTGTGGTGACAACAGGACAATTTAGCAGGGATGCACTTATTTATGCCGATGATGTGATGCAAGATACTCACCTCAATATCGTTACACTTGATAAGCGCGATCTAAACATTCTGACGGCATCACCGCTGGCTATTGTCGAAATCCTTAACAAAAAAGCTCGCAGAGCTATGGAACTGAAAACATTATCTAATGCTTGAAGAAAGAATTTACCACAGGTAATCCTGGTACTGAGTCTCTACTTCGGATTTCATAGATTTATGTCTGATAGCTGCAATCTCGTGGCTGATAGGTTCATCTGTGTATGTGTGCTTAGTCTCTGCTTCACTATGAGCCGATGGCGTGTTCACAACTTTGGGTTTAAATTGCCGTTTCTTTCCGCCGTCTTGCGGCAACGGCTCTCCATCAACACCATTCCATAGAAGGCCGGGGCGAGCAAGCTTATAATACTTCTCGGCACTTCCGTTTGAAGTAGCTACTCTAACATCTTCAGCAAAACGGCTGAGAGCACTTTCTACATAGTCTTCGCGCAGTTCAGCGCATACCCAACGACGGCTCAATCGTTCGGCTACTTCTCCTGTAACGCAACTACCTGCAAACGGATCAATGACCAGATCATCTGAGTCAGTTAGCATACGCATAAAATATTCTGGCAAGAGTGCAGGAAATCGCGCAGGATGAGCTTTTAAATTATGTTCAGAACAGTAACGCAAGTATGCGGAATTACTTTCGGTATTCGGGATAGCAAGAATATTTGGTGGAATTGATGCTCCATTGTCATAAGAGAACTTCGTACTAATATCATGTCCACTTGGGCGCAACTTTGCCTTATAACCGTTTTGAAGCAGTTCTTGCATAGAATCACTATAGGGCTGTAAAACACGTGTATTGGATGCTTTCGGCCAGGGAGTTTTCGATAGCCACCAGATACAATTTACCGCATCTTTGACGCGAATACGGCGTACAGTTACCCATTCAGCAGGTGATGGAAGTTTACTCGGATTCCACCAGTAAAACTCTTGAGCCAGATGAAATTTATACTCACGGCAAAGCATAATCAATAATTCGTAGTGATATAGACTACGTGTGGGCTGACCAGGTATCCAGGCTCCCCCAATGTCAATAACCAGTGAACCATTATCAGCAAGAGAGTTATAGAATGCCTGCGCAAAGGGACGAAACCATTCAACATACTCGTCGGCATCAACATTCCCATACTCTTTTTGACGCACTAACCCAAAGGGAGGACTGGTCATAATCAGATTCACCGAGCCTGGTGGTACAATCTTTTGATTTTTCAGAAGTTGCAGCGAATCGCCACAATATATCTTTCCGTTGGTTGCTGTATGTGCTAAACGAGGTTCGGGCAGTACATTATCAGATGCAGGAACGGACAGAAAACTATTTCCTTGCCCATGCTGAAATATGTTCTGTTCTGATTCAAATTGCTCAGTTGTAGATATTGCCTTTTCTGTCATTGATTATCACTCTCCTACCCTGGTTGTATTCTATTGTAACATAGTCTGATACTCTGGAACAGACTTACTTACTTTAGTTCGTCAAGCAGAAAGTATGAAGTCGATCTTACTTCGTGATAAGATTACACAGGGATGATTGCCTGCTAATCTGACTTACATGGCACGTATACTCCAGAAGGAAGAATTTGAGGAAACAATTTTGTACATAGATACATATTTCACTCCATCCTCCATCGTTATCAATGAAACGAGCGAACGTGACATTTACATCGTCGTCGATGTCATTCGCGCTACTACCAGCATGGCGGTTATGTTCGACCAGGGCGCGGCGCGCGTGCTGGTGGCGGGGAGCGTCGAGCAGGCGCGGGAAGCGGCGCGAAAGGTTGCGGGGCGTTTGCTGTGCGGCGAGCGCAACGTACAGCGCATCCCCGGTTTTGACTATGGGAACTCGCCTGTGCAGTATGCGCAGCTAGACCTGGGCGGGCGCGAATTGATAATGACGACCACCAACGGCACTCGCGCCTTTTATGCCTGTCCGGAGCAAGCCCTACGAATGGCAGGGAGTTTTTATAATGCCGGGGCTGTCATTACTCACGCGCTGGCGCTGGCGAAAACGCGCGCGTGTGATATCCATATCGTCTGCTCTGGCGAATCCGACTACTTCGGGCTGGATGACGCTGTTTGCGCCGGCTATCTCGCGCTGGAGCTGCAACACCGGCAGGCCGGCATCCAGTTGTGGGACAGCGCCAGCGCTGCCATTGCGCTCTACGAAGCCTTCAAACCGCCCAGGGTGTTAGATTTTTGTAGCGCGGCACGCGCCGTGATCGATGGCGGGCTGCCGGACGACCCACCATTTTGTATACGCACCAGTGTAAGTGATAGCGTGCCGGTGGTTGTTGGACGAGAGCCTGAGACGGGGCTGCTGGTGATCGAGAAGGCGTAGGGTATATCAATAACGGCGGCTGATAACCGGCGGAGCCTCTATCTTTTGTATTACGCTGTAGGGACGCGATTTATCACGTCCGCTCGCTGACATGAACATGACGTGATATGCCCCCTTGAGCGCAACGAGCCGGACGCGATAAATCGCGTCCCTACACCTTATCCTTGCTTTTCTGAGGGAAGGGTATCGCTAGATCGGTTATTTAATCGATCCTCACCACCAGCTTGCCAAAGTTTCTATTTTCTCCCATCGCCCGGTGCGCTTCTGCGATCTGCTCCAGCGCGTACACTTGCTCAATCACCGGCTTTACCTGCCCGTTTGCCAGCAGGGGTAAAACGCCCGTCGCGAAACGGCGTGTCACCGCCATTTTTTCCTCTAATGTGCGAGTGCGCAGGGTGACGCCGCGCATGGAAATACGTTTCTGCATCAACATGCCAAGGTTGATATTGCTTTGCGCGCCGCCCATGGTTGCCAGGAAGACCAGCCTGCCCCATAACGCCAGCGATTGCAAGTTTTGCTCGAGGTAGGGCGCGCCAACAAAATCAATCACAACATGCACGCCTTCGCCGTTGGTGCGGCGTTGGATGGCGGCAGCAAAATTTTGATCGGACAGGCCCACATCCAGGCCCAGCG
>DAHVFL010000292.1 GCA_027316975.1 Chloroflexota bacterium
GGTATGAACGATGGAAAGTCACCAGGTGTTTCTCGAGCGAACCGATGCGCCGGTAAATATCTCGCCCATCGCGTGCTGGCACGACATGATCGTGAATAGAAGTCATAATCAGGGCGGGCGCGGTAATGTGTGGCAACTCTTCGCGCAGGTGCGGAAGGAATAGCAACATACTTTCCACCGGTCGCATGGGTGTCCAGCGATAGCCGTCGCGCCGGTAGCGTTGACGCCCTTCCGGGTCGCGCACATCTTCGCGCAGCGTCGGCAGGAGCGGGGTAACATACTTACCAATGCGGACGGCAACTTTCAGCCCCGGATGCATATGCGAAGGCGCGCAGATACTCACGATGCCCGCCACCTCTTCATGCGCCGCGACATGCAGGGAGAGCGCGCCTCCGAGCGAATGGCCGACCAGGAAAACCACGTCGCAGCGCTGTTTGAGCGCGCCCAATTCATCGTATACCGCCTGAGACCAGACCGACCAGCCGGTACTCAACATTTCTTTGACCCTGCTGCCGTGTCCGGGCAGCAGCATGTTGACTACGACCATGCCTCGCGCAAGAAGAAGTGTCTCCATCTCGGCGAAGTCTTTCTGACTGCCGTTCAAACCATGGACGAGCAAAACGCCTGTCACCGGTTTGGCCGGTGACGGCGTCGTATGCTGGTCGTGTGCTGGTTTGGAAGTTGCCATAGTTCCTGTTTCCCTTTTATCGAATGGACTCTCTTTTATTATACGTTTGGACATGCGCGCGGGTTACGAATCCCGTGGAGAGGGTCCTTGCTAATTGCTCTCTTTCCAAAAAAGTGCTATATTCCGTTTCGTCCACACTCTATGCGTATTTTGAAAGGCAGTGAAGCGATGAAATTCTCTACCCGGGCTATTCATGCCGGACAGGAACCTGATCCCACGACAGGCTCCGTCATGACACCTATCTACCAGACATCAACCTATGCCCAGGCAGGGCTGGGAGAAAATAAAGGATTCGAGTATTCGCGTAGCGGCAACCCCACGCGGGCCGCGCTAGAAGCGTGCATGGCCGCGCTTGAAGAAGGGACATATGGCCTGGCCTTCGCCTCCGGTATGGCGGCGGAAACGGCTATACTCGCTTTGCTCAGCGCGGGCGATCACGTTGTTTCGTGCGATGATACATACGGTGGCACGTATCGCATCTTTGAGCGCGTGATGCGCCGCTACGGTGTAGAGGCAAGCTACGTCGCGGCCCGGAATGTGGCCGATTACGAGAAAGCTATTCGTCCAAATACAAAGATGATCTGGCTGGAAACCCCCACCAATCCATTGCTTGGCCTGATTGATATCCAGAAAGTCGCGGCCATCGCGCACGCGAAAAATCTGCTGGTCGTCGTTGATAACACCTTCGCCAGTCCCTATTTCCAGCAGCCTTTGAAGCTGGGCGCGGATATCGTGGTGCATAGCACGACCAAGTACATCAACGGTCATAGCGATGTGATAGGTGGCGCGCTCGTAACCAGCAATGAAGAAGTCTACCAGTCGATCAAATTCTACCAGAATGCCGCCGGTGGCGTACCCGGCCCGTTCGATACATGGCTGACACTGCGCGGTATCAAAACGCTGGCAGTGCGTATGCGCCAGCACGAGGCGAACGCGCTGGCGGTAGCTCAGTTTTTATATGAACACCCGCGTGTCGAGAAAGTGTACTATCCTGGACTGCCATCGCATCCCGATTACGAGCTTGCGAAATGCCAGATGAGCGGCTTCGGCGGCATGGTCTCTTTCCAGTTTAAGGGAACCTACGGCGATGTTGCGCAGATGGCACGGCGCTTCCGCGTCTTTGCCCTGGCCGAAAGCCTGGGCGGCGTTGAATCGTTGGTCTGTCACCCGGCGTCAATGACGCATGGCTCCATCCCCAGAGCTATTCGCGAGGCGCGCGGCCTTACCGATACCCTGCTGCGTCTCTCCGTCGGTATCGAAGATATCGAAGATATTCTCAGCGATCTGGAACAGGCCCTGGCTGCCGGGCGGTGAATATGCACCGGGCAGTTCCACTAATGAGCCTGGTTCTGTCCTGTTGAATTTGAACGATCACAGTCGGTTCTGTCATCCTGAGCGCAGCGAAGGATCTCGGTCTCCGGCGAGGCAGACCCTTCGCTGCGCTCAGGGTGACAACATATGACCGATGTTGAGTGGTAAAATTCATCAGTGACGGGGCGGGTGGAGTTGCAAGAAAACGTACTCCGGGCGTTACATAGGTAGTGGTGGTTTTGTTACGTTTCAAGACAGAAAAGGATATAATAAGCAGTAGCGATGCAACTTGATACAGAAATCCAGGCAGGAGGCAAGCTCTTTAATGGCGCTCTTCCCGATTTCTCACATAAATATTCGTAAGGGCGCGCGCGCGCTGGTTAGCGCGATGCTGGTGATGCTCTTTTTGAGCGCTTGCGGCGGTGACCCCCAGGCGCAACAGCAAGCACGTCAGAATAAAAGGGCGTTTGATAATGAAATTGCTCACGCGCGGAGTATTGGCATTCCAGTCTCTATGTTGACGCCGATTACTAAGCAGGCGAGGCAATTGAATGCTACTAATGCGCCTGTGGCTCTGTTTAATGATCAATCCATCACGGGTTATAATAGTAATCTTGCTGCGCGTTATCAAATGCTTACCCTGGAAATCAGGGGGTTGGAGGCGCAGGCGACGCAGCAGCTTGATTACCAGGCCAGCCAGGATTTACAAACGCTGGCGACCGCGCTGGCTATGCGCCGGGGTCAGAAGTTCATTGAGGCGAAAACCTTTGCCAGTCAACTGACCGATTACCAGGCGCAATTTGCGAAAGCACAACTTCCAAAAGACTATATTCAGATTAGCTCGGAAGCTAAGAGTTCGACGCTGGCACTGCACCTGATGGAGCCGGCTTATACCAGGCTTACTTCTCTGCAACAGGTTATCAGGCAATTGCAGGCTTCGCCCCTGGATACAACGGCGCTCAACCTGCAAGCTCAGGGGGATTTGCAAACGTTTCGCGTTGCTTCCAGGCCGGACGACTTCTCGCGATTAATTGACCAGATCAATACGCAGTTACAGGAAACAACGGTCTATTCAATCCAGGCCATTCCCTATGTGGGCGCGGTCAAAGTCAAGCAATTCAGCGATGATATCAACCAGCTCAAAACATGGGGTGTCAACGTCGCTTCCTACCAGCCACGCCTGGCTGCTGACCAGCAAGCGCTCGCCAATGCGAAGGATATCAGCGGGTTTCTGAAGTTTTCGGCGCAAATTGATAACGATATGGCTTCTATCCAACTTCCCCTGGCACAGGGGCAGGCCAATTACCTGCTGAAACAGTTTCACCAGGAAGTCACGAACTGGGGCAATACCCACCAGTACCATGACAATTACGATGGTCGTAACTATAACCTGGACTTTGCATATGATATGCAGGGCATTGGTTCTGATGTGGATGCAGCCGTGCGATCGTCGCAAACGCTCGATGATTACCGCTCGGCGATAGATTTGATCAACAGCGATTTTTTGCACCTGCGCGCCCTGGAAGCAGACTTCAACGACAAAACGCCCTGGAATCAGCCTCATGCGACCGATATTAGCTTGATGCAGCGCTACGGCGTCTCTGGTCCTGGCGGCGGGAAGGTGCTGGTGGTCTCACTGATTGAACAAACCGTGCGCTACTACGATAATGGTAAATTGGTGCGGCCTTTCCAGGTCGTGACAGGCCAGTACTTGAGGCCATCACTGCCGGGCTACTGGAGCATCCTCGTGCGCCAGAATCCTACTGTGTTCAAATCGAACGAGCAGCCCGGCTCGGCGTTCTGGTATCCGCCAACGCCGATCCAGTATGCTATGGAATATCACGCAGGCGGCTATTTCTTGCACGATAGTTGGTGGCGCGGTATTTATGGTCAGGGAATGAATTTCCCGCATAGCGATCCATCCGGCACCACGCCGTTCAATTACAATGGCAGTCATGGCTGTATCAATTTGAACCCGAACGATATGGCGTGGCTGTACTCGCAGATTCCCCTGGGTACACCCGTGATTGTGTACTAGGTTTTTTGCCCCCAGGATTGTTTGACAGTTTGATAGGACTTCTGCTATAATCTTTAGGCACTCAGTTACCAGGGCGACCATCATACGGGTCGTCCCTACTCTATACGCCACTCGCCAGCCAATTCATAAGTACGGTATGGTAGGGGCGCGACGCGAAGCTTTCGCGGACGTCCGGGCTGACGGCGTTTTTTGTATCAAGCCCATCCGTGTGAAAGGGCCAGATGTTTCGGGGAGGTTTATAACTTACATGCCCAATAATGCCGCTGCTAAAAAGCGTATGCGCCAGGAACAGAAGCGTCGCTTGCACAATCGCAGCATCAAATCGCTTGTTCGCACACAGGTAACCAAGGCTCGCACTTCGATAACTACCGGAGAAAATGCCGAAGAAGCTGTACGCAACGCCGTCAGCGAACTGGACCGCGCAGCCAAAAAAGGCGTCATTCATCGAAATAATGCTGCTCGCCGCAAATCGCGTCTGATGAAGCAGCTCAACGCAACAAAATAGGATCTCGCGTCGTGGGTTGCTGCTTTCACTTTACCTGCACAGGCCGCATGATATGCCACGACACGCACAGGAGTATGGAGAAGCATGGCTGACAAACAATTTATCACGAAGCCAGCAGGGCAAGCGTTACTGACGGCTGTCGAAAATGAGTATTTGCGCAAAGATATTCCAGAGATTCTCTCTGGCGATACTGTTCGCCTGCAAGTCAAAGTTGTTGAGGGAACGCGCGAACGCCTGCAGCCGTTCGAGGGTGTTGTTATGCGCCTGCGCGGAGGCGGCGTCAATCGCAATTTCACGGTGCGCCGCATCACACACGGAGTGGGCGTAGAGCGCACATTTCTGGTTCACTCTCCCCGCATTGAGAAAATCGAAGTGGTGCGCCACGCTCGAGTGCGTCGCAAACATCTCTACTATCTGCGCGGCCTGACCGGTAAAGCCGCCCGCTTGAAAGAACTGCGTCCGATTACTGCTAAAGAAGCAGCAGCGAGGGAAGCCGCTAAAGCGGCAAAGGCGGCCAGTGTTGCAAGCGTCACTACTACCAGCGCAGAAGGCGACAACGCTTAAGTATACCCCGACCCTGGAAGAAGAAATGGCCCTGCTCAGTCAAGGTTTTTCTCTGGTTGCCGGACTCGACGAAGCGGGGCGCGGCTGCCTGGCCGGTCCGGTTGTGGTGGCTGCTGTCATTCTCCCGCTTGATGATGCCGGGTGCGCTTCCAATTTAAGAGGTGTGCGCGACTCCAAACAACTCACCTGCTCTGCTCGGGAGAGCCTGTACGATGTGATTATGCAGCACGCGGTAGCTGTCGGCGTCGGCATGGGTTCGGTTGAACTGATCGACGAACGCAATATCTTGCAGGCCACGAAGTACGCTATGCGTTTCGCCCTTGAACAGCTCTCTCCATCTCCTCACGCGCTTTTGCTTGACGCGCTGCTGCTCTATGATGTGCCACTTCCCCAACGCTCCATTATCAAGGGCGATGCGCGCTGCCTCTCCATTGCCGCCGCGTCAATCATCGCTAAAGTCACCCGCGACCGCCTGATGCTGCAACTTGACAAACAGTACCCTGTCTACGGCTTCGCGCGGCACAAAGGCTACGGCACCGAGGCTCACCTGGCCGCGCTGCGAACACATGGAGCTTCGCCTATTCACCGGCAGAGCTTCGCGCCGGTGCGGGAGTTGTATGGCTTGTTTGCAGACGCGCCTTAACATCAGCGTATAATGGGAAGTTAATCAATTGAGTAGTAAGAATTTATCAAATTTATTGCACTTATGTTAATATGTTTTGAATGATCTTGTGAATTATAATAAATTGTGTTACAATAATGAAAAGTCGGGCTTATAGAGAATCTGAAAGAGAAATCATTCACCCCTATCGAGAGGATGCTATCCACCAGTGAAAAGCCATGACAAAAAAGAGCGGACACGCTCCGTAGTAAGCGTTTCAATTACTCCAGAAAAAACGGAGGAGTTCTATGCTGCTCTTTCTATCTTGAAGCGGCACCACGAAGATCCCTTTATTCAGGCAGCGCCGCTTATCGTTGAGACGATTATCGAAGCCGCCCGGCGTATCCAGAAGGAAGCAGAGAAAGAGAAACTTTGATAGAACAGAATGACAACTGCTTCCAATTTGGAAGCAGTTGAAAAAGAATTTTAAGAAGGGATCAGGCATATGGACGAACAAGGATCAACTTCTGAACTTATTGTCTTTTTTGAGGAT
>DAHVFL010000293.1 GCA_027316975.1 Chloroflexota bacterium
ATGGCAAGCAGGGTGATAAACGTTTTCTGCTTCCCCAGTTTGCCCGCCGGAATAACCGTCCCTTGCGCAGATGCCACAGACCGCAATCCGGTGACTAAAAATTCGCGGGTAATTATAATCACAACGATCCACGCCGGAACAAGACCAATCTGTACGAAAGCCACCAGAATGGCAGAGACGAATACCTTATCTGCTGTCAGGTCCAGAAAGATACCGAGGGGAGAAACAAGATGATAGCGCCGCGCCAGGTAGCCATCCAACAGGTCGGTAACAGATGCCAGGACGAAGATGACAGTTGCGATCAAAAAGGACCAGGGTTGGTTGACAATAGCCAGCACAAAAACCAGAATGGTCGCGAGAATCCGGCTAAAGCTGAGCAGATTAGGCATGTTCTTCATTGAAATGATTCTCCTCATATAGAGTGTCTAGCGAGCCGTGTTGTACCAGAGCTTGTAGGTACTACTACTGCTCAGTACAGCGCCGGCTGCCTGAATGCGTGCAACTTCAGTGGAATCGCGAATAAAACCACCGGCGATAAATGGTCCAGGAAGCAACTGTTGGAGTATCGAAGCAACATCTGGAAAAATGATACCCGGAAGCACTTCTATGAAATCTGGCGCGGCGCGCGCTATTGACCGAACTCCTGTTTCCAAAGCCGAGTCGTCAACCAGCAGGAGACGCTGGATCGTCACCAATCCCTCGGCCCGGCCAGCAGCGACAAGTTGAGAACGGCTGGTAATCACTGCGTCAACGCCGATCTGGTGAAGATACTGGATACCGGCGCGATCTTTACCGATACCGCCTACAAGATCTATATGGACAACGATGCCTTTCCCTTTCTCATGTGCTCGCGTCACAAAGGGTACAATTTGAAATGCATCCCCTTTTAACATAAATAGAAGTAGCGCATCAGATTCCAGGGCGGTTTCCATATCGTCATTCGATTTCACTGCCGCCGCCACAGGGAAACGGCGCGCTAAACGCAGAAACTCTTGTCTGGTCATCGTATATTTTCCAATGTCTCTAATAGTGGTGCCGGAACAGACCATCAGCACTTGACAAAAGATCAGATAACAAGTACTATTATAATCAATTCAACCATCATTGTATAGCATCAAGGGACCGCTAGCCATCTGTTGAGTTCTTCGCTATCCAGCGGGTGGGGTGATTGCTACTGTGACGCGAATCTAAGACGATGACCTGATTTTACAATTGCATATGTGCCCAGGGACAGTGAATTGATAAGTCCTAAGCCCCCCTTTTTAGAGGCTTAGGGCTTTGTTGTTTCTTACTGCTACAGAGAGGTGCAGGATGCTCACCCGGTCTACAAGGTCACTACTCAACCTTCCGGCAAGGCAGAAGACAATACCGGTTATAGAGAATCGAGTCCAATTTTCCCTTGCCCTGAATTCTTCAGATCTAACTGCCATCGTATTGCGGCACTGTAACCCGCTTGACTTCAGAACCTTGCTAGAAAATGCGCATGAGCGCGGATTGGCGGTCTACGTCAATATGGATCACATTGATGGCATTGCCCCTGATGCCGCCGGACTTCGCTATCTCGCCACTCAACTTCATATTAAAGGGGTGGTCTCCAGTCACGGAAAAATTTTGGCCCAGGCTAAAAGCTTCGACTTGCAGACCGTCCAACGCATATTTGCAGTAGACTCGACCGGACTGGAAGTTGCCCTGGATTCAGTTGACGATCAGCACGTCGATCTACTCGCCATCTCGCCTGCGCTCGTCATACCCTACGCTGTATCGCAAATGTCCTTACACCTGCCCTTCATCGGAAGTGGTTTTGTCTCTACACCCCAGCAGGTGCAAATGGTGCTGCGCGCCGGCGCAATAGGAGTGACTGTTTCTCGCACTGAACTCTGGACGTAAATTCCACACAGTAGGGACGCCCCTTGCGGGTGTCCGCGTAGCCTTCGCACCCGCACAGCGTAGCCTTCGCACCCGCACAGCCGGACTGACACTGTGTGCGGACACCCGCAAGGGGTGTCCCTACTGGCAACTCTAATAACCGTGTGCGGACACCCACAAGGGGCGTCCCTACTGGCAACTCTAATAAACGCGCATTAGCGCCAGGTCGGTTCTTCTTAGTATGGCTAACGGTAAGCGTGGCCGCAGAAAACGAGCGAAAGGAGGAACAGAAAGCATTTCTTGCTTGCAGAACTATCACACATCCATTCATGCGCGGCGCAGTTTTCTGCCCCGGTAGCAGGATCATGTATGTAGGACGCGATGTATCGTGTCCACTATTCACCCGAAGGAGCGTTACCCATGGCAAAGTATGTGCTTGCCCTCGATCAAGGAACTACCAGTTCGCGGGCCATCCTCTTTAATCACGATGGCTTGATTGCCAGCGTGGCACAACAAGAATTTCCCCAGATTTATCCCGCGCCGGGCCTGGTTGAGCATGATCCAGAAGCCATCTGGTCCAGCCAGTTAGCCGTAGCCAGAGAAGCCATCAGGCTGGCTGGCGCTTCCGCTTCCGATATCGCGGCCATTGGCATCACAAACCAGCGTGAAACGGCTATTGTCTGGGAAAAATCTACCGGCAAACCTGTCTTTAACGCGATCGTCTGGCAAAGCCGCCTGACCGTTCCTATTTGCGACGAACTGAAGGCCAAAGGCTTTGACAAAGAGATTCGCAACCGTACAGGTCTCGTCACCGACGCCTATTTCTCAGGCACCAAAGTCAAATGGATTCTCGACAATGTCCCTGGTGCGCGCGAAAAGGCTGATCGAGGCGAACTCCTCTTCGGCAACGTCGATACCTTCCTGATGTGGCGTCTCTCCAGGGGGCGCGTACATGTAACCGACTATTCCAATGCTTCGCGAACCTTGTTGTTTAACATCTACTCCGGCCAGTGGGATGATGTTATCCTTAAAGAACTTGGCGTTCCTCGCTCTATGCTGCCGACCGTTATGCCGTCCAGCGGCGTTTACGGTGAAACCGACGCAGAGTTCTTCGGCGCTCCCATCAAGATGGCGGGCGATGCCGGCGACCAGCAAGCGGCCACCTTCGGCCAGGCCTGTTACGAGGTCGGTATGGCGAAGAACACCTATGGCACCGGCAACTTCATGCTCATGAACACCGGCTCCAAAGGCGTTCCCTCTCAAAACGGCCTGCTCACCACCATCGGTTGGGGCCTCGGCGATCCCGCCCACGCCAAACTCACCTACGCTCTCGAAGGGGCTATCTTCATCACCGGAGCAGCCGTCCAGTGGCTGCGCGATGGCCTCGGCGTCATCAAACAGAGCGTCGATGTCGAAGCCCTGGCCGGCACGGTTTCCGATAACGGCGGCGTCTACATGGTTCCCGCGTTCGTCGGCCTCGGCGCGCCCCACTGGGATTCCAACGCGCGCGGTACCATCGTCGGCCTGACTCGCGGCTCTACCTCTGGCCATATCGCTCGTGCTACTCTGGAATCCATGTGCTACCAGACCCGCGAGGTCCTCGAAGCCATGGTAGCCGACAGTGGCATCGGTTTTAAGACGCTACGCGTCGATGGCGGCGCGGTTGTCAATAACCTGCTCATGCAGTTCCAGGCAGACGTCCTCGGCGTGGCTGTCCAGCGACCAAAGGTGGCGGAGACCACCGCCCTCGGTGCCGCCTACCTCGCGGGTATCGCCGTAGGCTTCTGGAACAGCGCTGAGGAAGTTGCGGAGCACTGGGCCATTGACCGCACCTTCGAGCCGCAGATGAGCGCCGACCAGCGCGACAGCCTCTATAAAGGCTGGAAGAAGGCCGTAGAACGCTCTTTGAATTGGGCGCAGTAAGATTCTCCTGCGCCGCACAGGAACAGGACGACCGCGAGGTCGCCCTGTTCCTGGCGCTGGCAACCCGTCCCTTGTAGCGCGTCCCTTAGTTTCATGATTGCTGTAATTTTTATCATTTGCGGGAACATACACGAATGTGTACTGTTGCTGCCTCATCACCAGAAATGGAGTGAGCATCCATGTCTAGTCAGTCTGTTGCCAGGTCTCCTCTACTCGCTGGCACCTACGGGGAGATGATCGGCGAATTTTTCGGAACGATGGTGCTGGTTCTCTTCGGCGACGGAGTTGTCGCTTCTTTCGCGCTGTTTACAAAGCTTGGCACAAATGGCGCTGCAACGCCTTTCGCGAACGAGTGGATTGTGATTATCCTGGGGTGGGGTCTGGCCGTCATGCTTGGTATCTATGTGGCTGGCGCAATTAGCGGCGCTCACATTAACCCTGCCGTGACACTGGCTCTAGCGGTGCGCGGAAAACTGGCCTGGAACAAGGTACTCGCGTACTGGTTAGCCCAGGTGCTTGGCGCGTTTGTCGCCGCAGCCATCCTCTACTTTGTCTACCAGGGTGCGATTCAGAACGCCATTAATCTTACAACAGGTTCAAAGAATGTCGCCGATGTTGTTGGAGGCGTTTTCTACACCAGTCCCAAACCTTTTGTCGAAGGATTTGGCGCGTTCATGGACGAGTTCGTCGGTACCGCGCTGCTTGTTGGCCTGATTTTTGCCATCGTAGATGGGCGCAACCAGCCCGTCCAGGCGAATCTCAACCCGCTCATTATTGGCTTCCTGATTGTTGCCATCGGCGCTTCTTTTGGCCTCAACACCGGATACGCCATCAACCCCGCCCGTGACTTCGGCCCTCGCCTGTGGATGGCCCTCGTCAGCGGAGGCGAAAGCTTTGCCGTGAATAACGTCTACTTCTGGATACCCATCGTCGCGCCGCTCGCCGGAGGCGTCGTGGGAGCCTACATTTACGACTTTACCATTGGCAAAGTTCTGGAAGCGAAGATGCTTATGAAATCCGGCACCGCTGAGACTCATGGCGAAGCTGTGCGCGAGCCGGCTGTCGACTAGTCTTTAGCCAGTACACGAACGAAAGGATGAACATACGAAAGCGTGAATCCAATGCTCTTTCGTATGTTCATATCTGCTCATGCAAGCACTTTCATCAGCGACGCGCGCGCGCAATATTTCTCTCATGGAGAGCGAACCATTTGATGTTCTTGTGATTGGTGGAGGTATAACAGGCGCGGGCGTCGCCCTGGATGCTGTCGCGCGCGGTTACAAGGTAGCGCTTGTTGAAAAAGGCGACTTTGCCAGCGGCACGAGTAGCAAATCAACTAAACTGGTGCATGGCGGCATCCGCTACCTGCCAAATTTTGACTTCGCTCTCGTGCGTGAAGCCTTGATTGAGCGTGGACTTTTGTTGCGCAACGCCCCATTTCTCGTCCATCCGGTTGGCTTTGTGCTGCCCATCTATAAAGGCGACCGCCACCCGGTGGGGCTGCCCTTTACCACGCCCTGGGGTATCGGCCTTGGCCTGATTCTTGATATCGGCCTCTGGATGTACGATGGACTGGCCGGGCGGTACAATGTAAAGAGGCACCGCCGCCTGAGTCGCAAAGATGTCATGCGGCTCGCGCCCGCCCTGGTCACTGAAAACCTCAAACAAGGCTTCATCTACTACGATGGTCAAACCAACGACGCGCGCCTGACCATGGCTGTCCTGCGCACCGCCGTCCAGTACGGCGCCACCATCGCCAACTACGCTGAAGTCACCTCGTTTGTTACCGGAAATGGCAAGATATGTGGGGCGCATGTGCGCGATAACCTGGGCAGCCAGAACTTCATCGCGCGCGCGCGTCATATCGTCAATGCCACCGGCGTCTTCGCTGAAGAGGTCGAAGCCCTTACGGAGGCAGGTTCGCTGGTTCACGTCGAACCCAGTAAAGGCGTGCATCTCGTTTTCTCGCGTGAGGATGTCAAAATCGGCGACGACGCCATCGTTTTACCTGAAACCGACGACAAACGTATTCTCTTCCTGGTACCGTGGGAGTCGCGCGCCGTCTTCGGCACCACCGATACTGGCTCTGGCGATCTCGATCATCCAACCGCCACAAAGGATGATATTACCTATCTCTTGCACCATTTGAATCGCTACCTTTCCGTCAATCTTACCGCCGACGACATCATCAGCGTCTATGCCGGCTACCGGCCGCTTCTGCGCGCTCGCAGCGCGGAGCATTCAACCGCCAAACTCTCGCGCACCCACGCTGTCCTGCAAAATTCGTCCGGCCTCGTCACCATCGTTGGCGGGAAGCTCACCACGTACCGCCGTATGGCTCAGGATACCGTTGATGTGCTCAGCCGCCGTGATGGCTCAACATCGATGCCCCATCCCACTACCAGCCTCCCATTGTCCGGCAGCGCCGGCTGGCCCGCAGCCCGACATGACCTGGAAG
>DAHVFL010000294.1 GCA_027316975.1 Chloroflexota bacterium
CTTGTACTATTTGAGCGCATGATGGCGCCCTACGGCTGGGCAACGGGCAACATCAGCCTCGCCAAAGCCAACACCGCGGTCATGTTTAACCAGTCAACCGATGCGGTAGCACAGTGGGGGTCGGGCATCCCCGGCTTTGCTTCCAGCATGGCGAGTATGACCCAGGGCAAGTTTATTATGGCAGCCGGTGGCTGGCCGATTCGCATGGGCGGTACAACCATTGGCGGCATCGGCATCAGTGGCGGTAACGCTCCCGGCCGCGACGACGATATCGCGCGCGCCGGGTTGGCTGCCATCGCGCAAGCGCCCGCGGCTCCCGTGTATCGCCATCCTGCCCCGCAACCATCGTTACAGCCAGCGCCAGCCTATCCCTCGATGCCATCGCCAATCCCTGCCCCCGCGTCGTCACCGGCACCGGATATCGCTCCTATGCCGCAAACCGCGAATAGTATGTATCTAGGAAACGAGCGCGAGCCGTCACCGGATGACGAGCAGCTCCCCTTTAAAGATTACCGTGAATCCAATGGAGGACAGACATGAGCCATGAACAAAATAACGGCACCCCGCCAGCGCAGGGCAGGCCAACGAACAATAAACGCAGCAATCGCAATGGACGCAACCGGCCTATACTGGTGACAGGTGATACCACTGACCAGCTATCCAGCGATTCGGCGCAAGAGGATGCACAAATGGACGCGATGAATCGCGTCCCTACCCGGATCGCCACAGAGGAGCCTTCCGAAGCGGCTCCCATCAAGAAACGTCCCGGTTTCTTTTCCACCCTGGGCAAGAAAGAAGAGACGACGGATGCAGCAGCTGCGCGCCTGGCTCGCGCCACGCGCAACAAAACAGCGGCTCCCATCAAGAAAGAAAGCAAAGAAGTTCAGGGAACGAAGAAGGCAGTGCCTCTGGCAGTTGCAAAGAGCGCGCCCACCCGCGCAGGTAGCAAGGCCGCACCTGCCACCAGACGGGGCGGATTCAAACCGCGCCACCTGATCGGTATTCTGGCCTACCTGATTGTAGCCAATTTCGTCGGCATATACGAGAAAACCTGGTTGGTGAGCGCCCGCGCGGAAAAACTGCTCTTTAGCCTCGGCCCACTGCCCATTTATGTCTCTACTGTCATGTTCTTACTCACACTGGTTGTCCTGTTGGTAGTCCTGGCGCGCTTCGACCTCGTGCCGCGCAGTCTGACTCCCGCTTCGCGCCAGCCCGTAACAACTGGCAAAGGTCAGGCGCAGAACAACAATACGTCTGACACAGGCGCTGACGGCCCCCAAAACACGCCAAACAGAAAACAGGGGGTCAAGGGCGCCAATGACGATCTTTACCAGGAATATCGCGAGACGCAGCGCTACTGGCAGCGCCGCGACCGCAAAAAATAGTCAGTATATGTTATACTGTGCTTAACCAGTATTCTGGGATGAGTTTTCCTGCTGACAGGTAACGCAGACGAGCATGTTTGAAGAGAGAGCGAGCAGCGCAGCGTTTCGCGCTGCCGTTGGCATGCAGCCCTACAAGTACAAGCAGGCAGATAGAAGAGTGTGGGGGCAGTATCGCGCCCGTATGGCCGGATAGGTGTACCCCACGAAGGATAGTGCTATGCCAACACGTATTATTATCGCAGACGACGAAACCATTCAACGCATGGACCTGAAAGAAGTCCTGACCAAGCAAGGCTACCTGGTTATCGGTGAGGCCGGCGACGGCGAGAGCGCGGTCAACCTGGCCCGCGAGGTGCGTCCTGACCTCGTCATCATGGACATCCGTATGCCCGATATGGATGGCATTACCGCCGCCGAAACTCTTACTCAGGAGAAAATCGCGCCGGTCTTGCTCCTGACCGCGTTTGGAGACCTGCCCCTGGTTGAACGCGCCAAAGAAGCAGGCGTGGTCAACTATATCGTGAAACCCCTGCGCGAAAGCGAGGTAACTCCCGCGATTGAAGTCGCGCTGGCTCGCTATAACGAATTTCGCCAGATGGAAGACAAAGCTCGCACTCTCACAGAACAACTGGAGACCCGCAAGGTCGTCGAACGCGCTAAGGGCCTGTTGATGGAAAAGCAGGGACTCAGCGAGCAGGAAGCGTTCCGCAAGATACAAAAAGCCAGCATGAACAACCGCAAATCCATGCGCGAAGTCGCGGAAGCCATCTTGCTAACCAACGAAATGTAATTATCTGGAATGGAGCCACCTATGTCTCCAGCGGCGCTCGTAGGCGAAAACAGTGTAACTATTGTCGGAATCAGGTTCCGTCCCGCCGGACGTATCTATTACTTTGACCCGCAGGGGGCATCGTACACAACGGGACAGTATGTGATTGTGGAAACCGTGCGCGGTATCGAGGCCGGGCGTGTGGTGATCGCGCCCAAAAAGATCGCCGAAAAAGATGTAAGCGACCCTTTGAAGCCCGCGCTTCGCCTGGCAAGCGAAGATGAATTACGCATGATGCTCTCCTTCAAAAGTAAAGAGAAGGAGGCGTTGGTACAGTGCGCTTTCCATGTGAAGCAGCACCAGTTGCCCATGAAATTAGTGGAGGCGGAGTATACTTTTGATGGAAGTAGATTGACCTTCTACTTCACTGCCGACGAGCGCGTTGACTTCCGCGCCCTGGTGCGCGACCTGGCCGCCACGTTTCGCACGCGCATCGAGTTGCGACAGATCGGTGCGCGCGACCAGGCCAAGTTGCAGGGAGGCGTGGGCATCTGTGGCAAGACCCTGTGTTGTAGTTCCTGGATTGCAGATTTCGGCGTGGTATCCATAAAGATGGCCAAAGAGCAGGACTTACCGCTCAATCCCGCCAAGATTTCCGGCGTGTGCGGTCGCCTCTTATGCTGTCTCGCCTATGAAAACGATACCTACGTCCAGGCCAGGCAGACCTTGCCATCCGTTGGCGCATTTCTTGATACGCCAGGAGGCCAGGGCCGGGTTGTCTCGATCAATGTACCAAAATCCTCGGTCGAGCTTCTCCTGGAGAGTGGCGTCATTATCCAGTGGCCTGTTGAACAAAACGAGATGAAGGGCGGCGGCTGTGGCTCTTGCGGGATGAGTAAGGCCAATGGCGGCGGATGCGGATCAGGGCCGGGCTGCTCCAGTGGTAAAAGTGGCGGGACAGGCGGATGCGCTTCCGGCGGGGCCTGCTCCTGTGGAAAGAGCGGCGCGAAAGCCGCGGGCGAGGGGGGCAAAGAAAGTAGTGGCGGCTGTAGCTCTTGCGGTGTCAAGCGGGGTGGCACACCAGGTGTTTCGCTGCGCTCAACATGACAGGACGTTGCATTGTCATCCTGAGCGCAGCGAAGGATCGCCAGGTGTTTCGCTGCGCTCAACATGACAGGGACAATCGTATCTAAGGTCGTAAGGATTACTATCACGGTAGACCCAATGCAGCATGTCTGCCCGGTAGAGAGGAGGGAGCCTGTGACACTACAGCAGGATAATTCACGCGCATCATCGTCATGGTCAGACCCCAATACGGTCAGTTGGGATGCCGATCCCCTTTTGATGGAACCCGATGACCCCTCCACTCCTCAATTGCAGGACGATCAGTTCAGCCCGTCGCCCGTTGATACAAGCATCGCGGTAGACGAGGAGGAGTGGGGTAAGCCATCTTTATTCAATCGAGATTCTCTGCGCCAGTTGGCGCGCCAGCTTTCCCCTGTGCTGGTGCCATTGCCATTTGCTCTCCTGGTCTTTTTATTCTCATTACCTGCCGACCTGCGAAGCCAGCCTCACATATCCGTTGTGCTGCTGGCCCTTGTGCTGCTGGCCCTTGTCGTTATACAGGGTACCGCTCTGTATTACGCGGGTTCCAACGATAGCCTGTGGACGCTGTATACTGTACTGGGCTACGCCGTTTTTCTGCTCGTGGGAGCATTCGCCCTTTTTGGGATGGCTGGAGCCTTGCTCCTCTTTGCCATTCTACTTCTCATTAGCGTTATCGTCGGTGGACGCGCTGTTCGACAGGTGCCGGAAGGACACGTTGACCTGGTTTTCTCCTTCAGTTCCTACCAGCGCACGCTCTTCCCCGGCCTCAATTTTATCCTGCCCTGGGAGAAAGTTCTCAGCCGTCTCAATACTCAGGAGACGACATGGACCAGCCCGATGGTGCGGGTCAATATCTCGCGTGACCAGGATGTAGAGATTGTAGCAACCCTTACCTACCAGCTTGTGCCAGAAGATGCACATATCGCTATACTCAACATGCAAGACTGGATAGACACCCTGCATCAACATTTTATTGGCACGCTCAAGAGTATGGTGAAGGAACTTTCCCCTGCCGACTTTGTGGCCTGGTCGCACCATGTCAATGATCACTCTACCGGTGGAGAAGTCGAAACCTTTATAGATGCTACCACCATGACACGCTGGGACCGCCTTAACGTCATATTGAGAAGTCGCCTGCAAGATCAAATGGCGATGCGCGGCATCATGGTCAACCTTGTGCATTTCCAAGATATTACGCTGATCCCGCACCTGGCCCCCGTCAGTAGCCCACCGCCAGGAATGCAAAGCCGACCGGCAGAGGCAGCAGTGGTGGATACAGGCGCTGCGCGCAGCGCCAACCCGGTGCCGCGCCCTGCTGCTGCTCAACCGGTAGCAGCGCCTCAGCCTGAGCCACCCGTTCCACCAACTCCGCCAAAACCGGAGGTATTCAACGCCATGGTCGATATGTATAATTCGGTGCGCGAGGGACGTGTCACTGACATCAAAGTGATTCTCGACCTGGCAGCTCGCTTCGACGCTATTGCCGCCCACCCTGAAGCCAGCCAACAATTCAACTACGACTCAGAGCGAGCGGCGCACAATCTCTACCAGCGCGCCCGTGTACTGAAAGCCACCGAAGCACACCGCGCCAGCGATCCTGAGGACACAACAGAAGTGAAACGACCAGCGCGTAGCCCATTCAATGACAATCTGGCAGCAGGGGGATAAACCGCTCCATGCCCTATCAGATGTTTCATGAGCCACCGCTGGCAACACCACAACCATCTCCTGGACAGAGAAAGGTATCGGCATCCAGATTTCCGGCCCACTGAGCGCCACCCAGTTGACAACCATCGCCAACCTGCTTTTATAGCATCTCCGAAACCACGCTTGCCAGCGCTTTGATGAACAGGGGCGAGGTATTCAGCGACTCGATACGAGCGAACGCAATACCTTGCTCCTCAGCCTGCTGGCGCGCGCCAATCTCGATATCGTAGAGGATTTCAAGATGATCGGCCAGGAACTGAATGGGCGCGATGAGCACATGCGTCTCCCCGGCGCGGCGCAGTTCGGGCATGATGTCCGCGAAATCGGGCTTGAGCCACTCTTCGGGAGTGTGACCCGCGCTTTGATAGCAAAATTGCCAGCGCTGCGCGGGCAGCCCGACCAGCGCCGCAACACTCGACGCCGTCTCCTGCAAATGGCCGATGTAGTCCGGCTCTTTCTCGATAACTCGTCTGGGCATACTGTGCGCCGTAAAGAGAACCGGCACATGCTGGCGCACATCTTCGGGGTAACGCGCCAGCGCCTGCTCGACGCGCTCAGCCAACGCCTGCAAGAAGAACGGTTGCAGGTGCCAGTCACCCGCCAGCTTATATGTCAGGTCTGAACGCTGCAAACCCGCCACAGCCTCATCCAGCGCGCGAGCATAGCCGCTCATGATAATGGGGGAATACTGCGGCGACATAATGATGCCCAGCAGGCGCTGCGCGCCCACCGCCACCTGCGGTACAAGGTCAGACACAAACGGCGGAGCAAAGCGCATTCCGGCCATGACCTGGAACGCGGGGCCATCGGGATGCTGGTCGTTCAGTTCTTGCTCCAGCGCGGCTGCCTGCTGCTGCGTGATGCGCAGCAGCGGCGAACCCCCGATCAGGGCATAACGGCGGCGGAACTCCTGCACTAATTCTTCACCGGCAGGGCGTCCGCCGCGCACGTTTTGCAGGTAGACGGGTATATCGTTCAGCGTAGCAGGCGAGCCATAGGTCATCAGTAGCACGCCAACGCGCGCGCCAGTCGTAATCATCGCTGTGTTTCCTCGTGTACGGCCTCAACCAGCCGTCGCAACATATCAGGCGAAGTGGGGGCCAGCACGCCATGCCCCAGGTTGAAGATATGGCCGGGACGCTGCGCAGCTCGCCGCAGCACATCGCGCATCCCCTCTTCAATAACCTCCCAGGGCGCGAGCAGGAGTGTAGGATCGAGATTGCCCTGGATGCCGCGCTCATAGCCGATGCGCGTCCAGGCTTCATCCAGTTCTACAC
>DAHVFL010000295.1 GCA_027316975.1 Chloroflexota bacterium
TGACCGCTATCGGTACCGCCATTCGCTGGGTTGGCTCCGGCCCGAATATGCCGCCCACCGGCCAGGGGCGTGTGACTATTCCCGCGGGGTAGGAGGGATAGCAGTCGGATGCCACGGCGCACCGCCCGCCTGCTGCCATCCTGAGCGCAGCGAAGGATCTGTGCATGGCCCGGCGAGAGATCCTTCGCTGCGCTCAGGATGACACTGAACGGCAAGCCGCGCGAGGCCTTCGCTGCGCTCAGGATGACACTGAACGGCAAGCCGCGCGAGGCCTTCGCTGCGCTCAGGATGACACTGAACGGCAAGCCGCGCGAGGCCTTCGCCTTGCGATCATTACAAACTATCGTTGAGAGTGGAGAGGCGTTCTTCGGCCAGCCAGAGGGCTTCTTCTCTGGAGGAGATGGCGCCTTCGGACTGGGCTTCGGCGATGGCTTCCAGGAGTTGGCCGACCAGGGGGCCGGGTTCAAGTTTCAGGCGGCGCATCAGCTCTTCGGGCGATAAGAGGCGCGGCGGCAGGATGCTGTCACGCTCGCGGATGTAGCGCGTCAGCAATATGTTGACGACAGACAGGTGGCGTTCCCAGGCGATGGTGAGCGGCTGCGGCCCGAAGGTAGCCAGGTGATCGGCCAGCGAGAAGAGCGCGACTGCGATGCCGGCTGGTCCCAGGTCTACGAAATAGCGGCGAATGGCGCGTGGCGTAACTTCGCCGTCTTGCCCAAGCTGGCCGGGACGCATGTGATGGGCTGCTACCTGTTGCGCCAGGCGGCGATCCCTGACACTCGCGCTCAAGCGCCGTGTGATGTGTAAGGCGACGGGCGCACCCATTTGTGGGTGAGAGTAAAAACGAATGCTGCCATCCTCTGCTATAGTATAGGTGACGGGCTTGCCAATATCGTGTAGCAAAGCTGCCATCTTCATCCGCGGCGCGATCAGTTCCGCGGGAGAAAAGATGCCCTGCGCTTCCGCTTCCTTCAGCAAATTTTGAATGTGAGCAAAATATCCCGAATATGTTGAATTGAGCGCATGAAGCTGATATGCTGCATGTGCATCTGTAGGGACGCGATTTATCGCGTCCTCTTTCCCTGCCTGAGCATCTGGCGAGCTTCCCCGCGCATCCAGCGTCACTGCCTGCGCAACCAGTTCAAATGCGCCGACGGTTTCGAGGGAATGTTCGAAGACATCCCAGTAATGCGGCCTGGGTTGGCGCATCCCCTTTGCCGGAATCAATTCAGGAATCAGGACGGTAAGCAGTCCCAGATTATCGAGTAAACGCAGGTGAGCAGTCGCGCCATCCGGTACCAGAATAGCGTACAGTTCGTCGTGTATGCGTTCAGGCGCGACTGCGGGCAGGAGTGCGGCATCTCGCCGGATTAGCTTTTGGGTGCCAGTGTCCAGGCTGAACTGGTAGCGGGTCATTAAACGGGCAGCGCGTAACATGCGCAGGGGATCAGCTTGAAAAACGGCAGTATGAACGGCTTTCAAGCGGCGCGCCCGCAGGTCTTTCTCTCCATGCAAAGGGTCGATCAGGCGCAGGGATAACGCTTCGTCCAGTGGGGCGGCCAGCGCGTTGACGGTGAAATCGCGCGCCCGCAAATCTTCTTCAAGTGACTGGCCGTGCAGCGATGCGATGTCCAGGGTAATGTCGCCTGTCCCGGCCTTCACAATCACGCGGCTGGTTTTGTCATGCATCCGGGCATAATAGCCACCCAGCATATCAGCAAGCTGCCGCGCTACCCTGTGCGCCTCGCCCGCGACAACGATATCCCAGTCGCTACAGGCTTCTCCAAGCAGCATGTTACGCAGCGAGCCGCCCACCAGGTAGGCTTGCCGTTGTTGCGACGCAAAATACTGCGCCGTTTGCTGTAAGATGTGTCGCGTCTGAATGTCCAAAAAAGTGTGCTGCCCATTCAAAAATTGCTTATCCTAACTATGGACTTTACGGGGAATTCTGTCAATAGGATTTCAGTGAAATTCAGTAGCGACACCCCTTGCGGGTGTCCCGTCCATTTACAAGCGCAGGTAAGCGAGCGGGACACCCGCAAGGGGTGTCGCTACTGGATGAGATATCTAAAATCGAGTTTTCTGTTGGAATAAGCGTCCCACTCACCTTGTTATCATGAGTGACTAGCAATCTCGTATGTTGACTGCTAGACAGCAGTAAGTTTCTATGGTATACTCGTTAGCAATCAAACCCTGGGACTGCTAGATAGTTCCCGATAGTTAGGAGCATTCAATTCATGAAATGTGAACGTTGCCAGAAGAATCCCGCCGTTGCGCGTATAGATCAGATCGTCAATGGGCGGCGAGAGGCCCATTTCCTGTGCCAGTCGTGCGCAGAGGAGTTGATGGGCGTCGCCATGAACCAGTTGGGCGGCTCTGATGATGCGGGCGAACCGGCAGGTTTCCCCCTGGGCTTTAATGGAAATAGAAACAACTCTGCCTCTGCTGGCAGTAAGAATACAGCTACCGCCGAGCGGCAGGGAAAACATAGCAAGACTCCGACGCTTGACCAGTACGGGCGTGATTTGACCGCCGAGGCTGCTGAAGGCAGACTTGACCCGGCGGCAGGACGCGCGCGCGAATTGCGCCGTGTGATTACGGTGCTGGGTCGCCGCCAGAAGAATAATCCTGTGTTGATTGGCGAGCCGGGCGTGGGCAAGACTGCCATTGTCGAGGGATTGGCGCGTCGTATTAACGAAGGTGATGTGCCCTCAACGCTGCGTAACAAGCGTATTGTGTCGTTGAATATCGGCGGCATGGTAGCAGGAGCCATGTTCAGAGGACAGTTTGAGCAGCGTATTAAGTCGATTCTCGAAGAATTGCGCGAAACCCCGGATGTGATCGTCTTCATTGACGAATTGCATACTGTGGTGGGCGCGGGCGCGGCTGAAGGCGCGGTTGGCGCGGCTGACATGCTCAAACCTGCGCTGGCGCGTGGCGAGTTGCGCTGTATCGGCGCGACCACGCTGGACGAGTACCGCAAACATATTGAGAAGGATGCCGCGCTGGAGCGCCGCTTCCAGCCGGTGAAGGTTGGCGAGCCTACTCCTGAAGAGGCTATTGACATGCTGCGTATCGTGCGTCCCAATTACGAATTGCATCACGGCATCGGCATTACCGACGAGGCTATCGACGCCGCTGTGAAGCTGTCCGACCGCTACATCAATGACCGCTTCTTGCCCGACAAGGCTATCGACGTGATGGACGAAGCGGGTTCGGCGCTGCGCCTGGAGGCTATCGAGCAGGGTATTGTCAGCCCGCTGCTTATCTCCGACCTGGAGAAAGAGCTTGCCGAGATTCAGGCGAAGAAGGAGGCCGCCGCTAACGCGGAGGATTACGAACACGCGGCCAAACTGCGCCAGCAGGAACTGGTGACGCAGACCAAACTGGATAAAGCACGGGCGGAGTCCGGCAGCTCAATGACGCTGCTGGTGACGCCTGAACTGATTGCTCGGGTGGTGGAGAACTGGACGGGTGTGCCCGTGAGCCAGATGTTGGAGAGCGAGCGGCAAAACCTGATTAGCCTGGAAGCTGACCTGCGCAAGCGCGTCATTGGTCAGGACGAGGCGATTAGCGCGGTGGCGCGAGCCATTCGCCGGTCGCGCGCGGGATTGAAAGATCCCAGGCGTCCGATTGGTTCGTTCCTCTTCCTTGGCCCGACCGGTGTTGGTAAGACCGAACTGGCGAAGGCGCTGGCGGCTGAACTTTTTGGCGGCGAGGAGAACCTGATTCGCCTCGATATGTCGGAGTACATGGAGCCGCACACGGTCTCGCGTCTGTTTGGCAGCCCTCCTGGATACGTCGGGTATGACGAAGGGGGCCAGTTGACCGAGCAGGTGCGCCGCCGCCCGTACAGCGTGATCTTGCTGGACGAGGTGGAGAAGGCGCATCCAGAGGTCTTCAACGCGCTGTTGCAGATTATGGACGATGGGCGTTTAACCGATGGTCAGGGCCGCACGGTGGACTTTAAGAATACCGTTGTGATTATGACCAGCAACGCGGGAAGCGCGGACCTCAAACGCGCCGTGCGTATCGGTTTCCTGCCGGCAAAGGACGATGACTCTCGCGATGAGCAGCACGAGGCGATGCGCTCGAAGGCTATGGATGGCTTGAAGCGCATCTTCCGGCCTGAGTTCATCAACCGTATTGACCAGATCGTGGTCTTCCACTCGCTGGGCAGGACGGAACTCTACACGATCGTTGATCTGCTGCTGGCGCAGGTGCGTTCGCGCTTGAGCGAACACAACATCGAACTGGCGGTAAGTGACGAGGCGCGTGATCTGCTGCTGCGCGAAGGCTTCGACGAAGAGTATGGGGCGCGTCCATTGCGCCGCACCATCCAGACCTACGTCGATGATACGCTGGCGGATGCGCTGCTGTCTGGTGCGATCAAGGCCGGACAGATGGCAAATCTGATTGTGCAGGATGAGAAGATCGCTATCGAAGCGCTGGAAACAGTGAAGACGGCGTAAACGTTGCACTAATACAAAAAGAGGGAGGCAATCGCCTCCCTCTTTTTGTATGGCTCACCGTTTGTGTATGTAGTCTTATTCCGCAAGCATTCTCCACTCCACTTGCTCTACATCATCCAATCCTCGCACTTTCTCTATAATCTCCTCGCGTTTTCGCATATCTGCAATTACTGGAGCTACCAGTTCGTGGAAACGCGCTTCGAGTTGTTCCCAACTGAGCGGGTTGTGCGGGTCGCCCAGGGCATATCTGATGTGTGAGCTGTACTGTGCGCCGTCGTCCACGGTGATGCTTGCGCTGGCTCGCCATTCCGCCGGGTAATAGGCGTCCAGTTCTGGAGACGTGTAGCAATCAACTTTCTGCATCAGGTTGCGCGCTGTAGGATGGTGTATCCACTCGTCGGTGAAAACCGTTAGCCCGGCTTTGCCGGTGAGTACAGCGATGGCTGCGCCGTAGGGCATACTGAACTGCGCGTCAACGATGGCGCTGGCCTGGCGTTTCTGCTCAATGGGGTCAGCGATCAGCCCTCGCCCACCGCTTAAGACGCCGCAAGCGATGCGCGCGATGTGCCGCGGGTCGAGCTGGTGGCGGCGCATGATGTCGAAGAGGCAGTCAATAGGGCCGTGCATGTAGCGACAACAGGCATAGGGTTTGAGCGAGACGCGCATGATGGCGAGTTCGTCGCCCGTTTTGCGCTCAAGTTGCGTTACATCACTGTTGGATGAATAGGCGTGTAAGAAGCTATAGCGGCCCTCTAAGATATCGGTTGGCCCGACGAAACCCGATGCAGCCAGGCGCGCGGCTGTGATGCCCGCGTGACAGGCCCAGCCGGGGTGCAATCGCTTGGTCCACGCGCCAGCGTGCAGGTAGGCCATCGAGCCTGCCGCCATGCTGCCCGCGATGCCCAACGCGCTATTGGTTTGCGCGGGAGTTAGTCCCAGCAGTCGCGCGCTGGCCGCCGCCGCTCCTAACGCTCCACATACGGCAGTGGGATGAAAACCGCGCTCATAGGCTGAGGCAGGATTGAGCGCGGCTCCCACGCGCAGGGTAACTTCATAGCCGGCCACTACTGCGGCGTAGAAATCGGCGGGCGCGGAGCCGGGTTGTTCCGCCAGCGCGAGCGCGGCAGGCAAGACTACTACGCCGGGATGCAGCGATGAGGCGTTTTCAACATCGTCCATTTCCAGTCCGTGCGCGGCTATGCCATTTGCGAATGCTGCCCACGACGCCTCTGCTCTTTCTGTTCGGCCAAAGATGGTGGCTGTTCCCGCGCTTCCTATCGCCCTCATGTCCTGCAACATGTTGAAGGCGCTCTGGCTGGATGGCAGCAGGGAGCCGCGCAGTGTGACGGCCAGATAATCGAGCAGCAAGTAGCGCACTCGTTCACGCACCCGGGCGGGCAGCTCGCCGGCGCGCAAGGTAGCGCAAAAATGGGCAAGGTCGGATGTTGGTTGGCGTTGCATAGCGGGTCTCCTTTTTCTCCGTGCTTCTGCATTCTTGCCTGTATAAGTTCTACATGGGCCAGGGCGACCGCAAGGGTCGCCCCATAGGCGTCAAGGTAAGCCGGGTCGAAAGTGGCCTCGTCCGGCTACCAGGGCGACCGCAAGGGTCGCCCGTACCCTACACGAACCAGAGACCCGGTCGTCCAGGGTACGGGCCTTTCACTGGTAGGTTTTTTGAAACGCGCTGGAAGAACCTGTCATCCTGAGCGTAGCGAAGGATCTGCGCATTGCCGACGAGAGATCC
>DAHVFL010000296.1 GCA_027316975.1 Chloroflexota bacterium
GAGAAGAACAAGGCGATTGCCGCCCCGCGGGGCGGCAATCGCCTTGTTCTTCTCCTGCTATTACTTTGTTTTTGGCAGCTTGCTCATCGTGCGCAGGCAGCGAGTGCAGATTTTCACATTGCGTTTGATGCCATTGATTTCAAGGCGGCGATGATGCACATTCAGCACGAAGCGGCGGCGGGTGCGCTTCTGTGAGAAGTTAGAATTGTTGCCGTACAGCGGCTTGCGTTCGCATATTTCACAACGACCTGACATGACCTGTTTCCTCTCTATTCCGGGTTTGTTTCCTTGATTATCCCTGCGGCTTTTGATATACTGCAATTGTTTCTCAGACGTGTCACTGTATCAGTATGATAACAAATGAGATCATCCATGTATGCCTTGCGAGTATATCACGAGGGAACTCGTTTTGGCAAGCATTTAGGAAGAAAAGAAAGCGCATGTCGCGAACACCTGCCATCCGGCTGCAAAATGGCGCGCAGCCACCGGGTAAAATCGAGGTCTTGCCCAATGCCATCCATTCGATTGCTGTCCAGGCTATCAGCGAGTGCTATGGCGTGGTGGGCATCACCGCGCCGCGCCTGCATTACGGCCAGCCAGTCTTGTTAGGGCCGGAACATCTGAACCACGGAGTGCAGGTGCGTATTGTCAACGATCAAATCGTGCTGGACGTATATGTCGCGCTAGAATACGGGCTGCGCATTTCAGAGATCGCGCACAATATTATGAGCGGCGTCAAGTTTTTGATTGAAAAAATGCTGGGTGTGCCGGTGGCCCAGGTCAATGTGAATGTGCAGGGATTGAGCCATAGCGCGGCGCAAACGAGCGCGCCGAAACACGCGAAAGCCGAAAAACGCGCAATACGAAATTAGTAGAGACGTAGGAACAATCCACCATGCAGGAACAGACACCACGCGCAACGACTTCTTTGCACACCCGGCGCCCGCGCCGCATCAGCGTTTTTGATGGGCAGGACTTGAAGAAAGCTATGCTGGGTGGCGCGGCATGGTTGGCAGAACACCGCGAAGCCATCAACGCCCTCAATGTCTTTCCCGTTCCCGATGGCGATACCGGCTCCAATATGTCGGCTACCATGCTGGCCGCCACACGGGCAATCGAAGCCAGCGAAGAAACCTCGGCTGGCGTGATCGCCGCGAAACTCTCGCATGGAGCGCTACTCGGCGCGCGCGGCAATTCCGGCGTGATCCTTTCGCAGATTTTGCGCGGCGTGGCACAGGGACTCGATAAAAAGCAGACCTTCACCGCCAGGGACCTGGCAGCCGCAATGCAGGCCGCGCAGCAACTGGCCTATCGCGCCGTACTCAAACCCGTCGAGGGTACTATCTTGACCGTGGTGCGCGAAACCGCCGATGCCGCGCAATTTAGCGCGGGCCGTGGGGATGATCTCGTCACCCTTGTGCAGGAGATGGTCATGGCCGCTCGCCAGTCGGTCACCCGCACACCTGATCTGCTTCCCACTTTGAAACAGGCGGGCGTAGTGGATTCGGGCGGCCAGGGTTTCTGCACTATTTTAGAAGGCATCTGGCGTTATGTACGTGGGGGAGGGGCAGAAGCTACCCAGGGTATACCCGCGCAGGTAGCCGCGAGCGAGTTATTAACCCATGGCGCTGAACCCGTTGGGAAAAAGGGGCGCGTGCAGATTGAAGAAGAGTTTGGTTACGAAGTCGTCTTCTTACTGCGCGGCGAACAACTTGATGTCGAAGGGATACGCCAGAGCATCATCGACATGGGCGGCGTCTCCACCGTTGTAGCAGGCGACGAGAAAACGCTCAAAGTGCATACCCACACGGACTGGCCCGGTAAAATCCTTGATTACGGTGTTAGCATGGGCAGCCTGCTCGACATCAATATCGAAAATCTCCAGGAACAGAGCCTCGCCTACGCCGCGGAGAGCGAAGCCGAACACGCGCGGGACGACGCCCTAACACAGCAAATCGCAACAGTAGCCGTTGTCTCCGGTGCCGGCTTTGAAAAAGTCTTCCAGGGATTGGGCGTCAGCTCTATTGTACCGGGCGGGCAGACCATGAATCCCAGTACCGAAGAACTGCTTGCCGCCGTTGAGGCCGTGCCTGCCCGGCAGGTGATTTTGCTGCCCAATAATAGCAATGTCATTTTGAGCGCGCGTCAGGTGCTGGATTTGTGCGGTAAAGAAATCTATATTGTGCCAACCGAAACCATGCCCCAGGGCATTGCCGCGCTCATTCGCTTCAACTACGCGGCGGACTTTGAAACCAATTGCCGGGCCATGACCGAGGCGGCAAACAGCATCCATACTGCCGAAATTACCACCGCCGTGCGCAGCGTGCAGGTTGGTGGCGTGCGCGTGCGCGAAGGCGACTTTATTGGCCTGGTGGACGGCAACCTGACTATGGCCGGTCCTGATATACAGCGCGTGATTCGCGAGACGCTGCAACACATGGACATCCAAAACTTTGAGATCGTGACGCTTTACTACGGCGAGGGTGTAAGCGCGCAAGAGGCTGAAGAGACTGCCCGGCGCATCAAACAACTCTATTCACAACTTGAGATCGAAGTTGTAGATGGGGGACAACCCCACTATGCGTATATTTTATCAGCAGAATGAGGACTTTTATGGGCGTTCGTATCGTCACTGATAGTACCGCAGACATAGCGGTGGAGCTTGCGGACAGGCTTGGCATTGCTATCGTGCCACTCACCGTTTTTTTTGGCGATGAGGCGTTTCTGGATGGCGTTGAGCTGGATAACGCGGGCTTCTACCGAAAACTACAGGCCAGCAAGGAGTTGCCGCGCACCTCGCAGCCGGCTCCGGCCAGTTTTCAGGAAACTTACACCCGTCTGATCGACGAGGGAGCCGACGCCATTCTCTCGGTGCATCTCTCCTCGAAATTGAGCGGTACGTACCAGTCGGCGTGTACTGCTCGCGATAGCCTACCGGAAAGCGTCCGGCATGTTCCCATAGAAGTGATCGACTCAAAAAGCATCAGCGTAGGCATGTCACGCGCTATTATGCAGGCGGCAGAGGAGGCGCGTTCGGGATTGGGGCTGGATGTCATTAAAGCGCACGCGCTCGATCAGCTTGCGCGCACTCATATCCTGGCCGTGCTCGATACGCTCGAATATGTTAAACGCGGCGGGCGCATCGGCGGCGCGCGGGCGTTGCTTGGCAACATGCTGAGCGTCAAGCCCATTATCGCCTTGAAAGATGGCGAAGTGGTTCCTGTTGAACAGCCGCGCACACGCAGTAAAGCCTATGCGCGGGTCGCGCAACTGCTGGCGGAAAAAGGCAAAATAGAGCATGTCTCTATCGCCGAAGCCAGTGAGGACGTAGGACGGCAACTGGCGGAGGCCATCAAAACCACCTATAGCGGTGATGTTCCCATCTACCTGCTGGGGGCTTCGCTGGGAACGCACACCGGGCCAGGCACAGCAGCTATTGCTTATGTTGTGGCCCCGTAGGAGGATCTTTCACTGGTAGGTTTTTTGAAACGCGCCGGAAGAACCTGTCATCCTGAGCGTAGCGAAGGATCTCTCGTCGGCAGCACGCAGATCCTTCGCTACGCTCAGGATGACAGCTCCCACTCGCTGCCCCATTCCTAAAAAACCTACCAGTGAAAGGCAGGGGTACTGCGCTTTTCGTTTCACCTGCCAGACAAATTATTGGTCACTTTTACCATTGACGTACCAACATGTATCAAGTTACAATAGGAGTAAGCAGGCTGGTTTTTCTGTTTCAGGTGAAACTAACTATCAGAGCCAGGCGTGTTGTTATGAGTGCAGGCACCTGTAAAGTGAGTACTAGTTTCTGTTACCACGTAGTTCGTTTATTACCAGATACCTGATGAATGGTCTAGAGTTCGTGAAAAAGCTTCCCGGCTTTGAAAACGAAGGAGGAACGACTGTGGGAATGTTACGGGTGATGTCGAGACGCGGAGATGATCGTGTCAACTGGGATCAGCAGAAAGCGCTGGCGGGTGATCTCGAAGCAATGGCTGCTGTGCGCGAGGCGGAGCGCATCTTTGCGCAGGAACGGGCCAAAGGAGCGACTGCTTTCCGCGTAGAACCTGGTAAACCGATCCAGCGCATCGACGCATTTGACGAGACTGCAGAGCAGATAGTTCTAGTCCCGCGAGTCGTTGGCGGATGATGTTCATGACTCACCTGGTGCTCATGACACCTGGTTGGGTAGGTATTGCGCTCGCCATCTCTCTCATGTTGTGGCTACTTTTTCAGCCGTATTTCCAGGGGCAAGCCCCTGCTGAGCGACGGGCGGCCACACTATTGCGCTCTATGCTGAAGGCCCCCGCCCAATAGGCGTCAAGGTAAGCCGGATCGAAAGTGGTCTCATCCGGCTTCCAGGGCGGGGACAGAGCCGCCGCCTTTCACTGGTCGGTTGTTTACAACAGGCAGTCGCCAGAGGTGTCATCCTGAGCGCAGCGAAGGATCTCAGTGCGGCATGGCGAGAGATCCTTCGCTGCGCTCAGGATGACAGTTTCCAGCTGATCGGTTCTTTTGTGAAAAACCTACCAGTGAAAGTGTGAAAAACCTACCAGTGAAAGACCTGTCCCTGCCCCTCCGGTTTCAGCTATTCCTCATCCTCCAGCTCATCTTCTACGAGGTCTTGTATGACTTCTTTGTGACCATTTTGTTGCACGCAGGCGTGCGGCCCACCATCCAGGGGTCTGTTGCAGAGCGGACACATGGGGCGTCCGCTTGTGACCAGCACGCTGATGGAACTGGTCAGGGCCTGCGCCTGTTGCATCGTGAAAAAGATGGAAATGGCTTCGTCTTCGCGGATAATGGCGCGTGGCTCCTGACCGCGCTCCAGCAAGATTTCGATGGGCGCAGCAACCAGAGCGAGCAGGGTGCGACCCTCGTCGTACCCGATGCGAATCTGGCCGACCTGAAACTCAAAGGTAGACCGAGCGGGAAAGTTCGAGGGCAATCCGACAACCTCTGGTTTCGGTCCCGCCTGCGCGAGGGTGCGCAGGACATTGCCGTCGGTAATCTGAGCCATGGCGCGATCAAGCGCGAGCGAGAGCGTATTGAGCTGCTCTTTCTCCATCCACATGATGGCCGAGCGTGTAGCCGCCTGCGCATAGAGCCGGAAGCGGCGCTCTCCCGGCCCGCCTACCGCATCTGCTCCTATGATGCTAACAGGACCCAGGTCTGTACTCATCTCTAAATGCCTCCTCACTACATGGAGATGTAGGGATTTTCTCTTTAGCGCCCTAATAGCCTCGCGCCGGGTCGTAGCGGTTGTGCAAAGGCTCCCCGGCACGAAAGCGGCGTATATTTTCGGCGAACAGCCCGGCCAGGCGTTCCTCGTACTGGACGCTATGGCCGGAGATATGCGGCGTCAAGATCACGTTTGCCATCGAGTAAAGCGGGCTACCGGGCGGCAATGGCTCCTCTTCGGTGACATCCAGGCCCGCGCCCATGATCCATTCCTCTTTAAGGGCGCGAATGAGCGCCTGCTCATCGATAATTCGTCCACGCGCAATATTGACAAGATAGGCGTTTGGCCGCATTACCCGCAGTTCTGCCTCGCCAATCAAGCGTTCAGTGTCAGGAGTGAGAGGAACAGCCAGCACGACATAATCACACTGGCCGAGCAAATCGTGTAATTGCGCCCGCGCATAGTACATGTCGATGTCGGGATCATCCTGTCCATTTGCGTGTAGAGAGTGACGCATACCCAGCACGCGCATCCCAAAGGCATGACCCAGCTTCGCGATCTGCCGTCCAATGCTGCCAACTCCTATGATGCCCAGCGTCTGGCCGATCAGCTCGCGGCGGCCCAGTTTATACCAGCTTGCGCTGCGCGCCCAGATATGCTGGCTCTGGAGGCGTACCATCTGCGGCCAGTTCCAGTTAAACATCAGCATACTGCCGAAAACATACTCGCAAATAGTGGTTGCATGAATACCCGATGCTGAAGTAATGATAAGCCCGCTGTCCTGGTCGAGCAACCCCTTTGATTTCAACGAATCTACTCCCGCGCCGGGAACTTGCAACCAGCGCAGACGAGGCGCGATCTCTCGCAGATTGGTTGGAATCTCGTAGCTGCACAGCACATCGGCCCCGGCTAGAGCGGTAGCCAGTTCATCAGGAGTAGCAAAGCGGATTGGCGCGCCCGCAGCCTCGCTTAACGCCTGCCTGGAAGCGGGCGAAAATCGAAAAGTTGTTACTACGTTGAGATGAGTAGACA